>JAZKTI010000290.1:0-2886 GCA_036625635.1 Haloarculaceae archaeon | reverse complement strand
CTCACAGCGCTCGGATAGGGCCTGCTAAGCGCCGGCGAGCGGGCCGAGGGCTATCAGGCTATTTGCGGTGCCAACCGGAGCAATAACTCCTGCGAGCGGGCCGAGGGCTTTCTGGGTCGTTACAACAGCGGCAGTAGCGAACATGTATCCCACCGGGCCGAGGGCGTTCGGGGCGCGTGGGGTCGAAACTCTCGCATCTTTCGAGAGCGGGGGCCCAACTGAGGCCGATCCAGCGCGAAATCAGAACGGCGTCGGCGCGAGCAACTGCCCGCCGTCGACGGCGACGTAGCCGCCGGTCACGTAGGCCGCCGCGTCGCTCGCCAGGAAGAGCGCCAGCGGGACGCAGTCCCCTGGCGTTCCGAGGCGCTCGGCCGCCAGGTCGGCCTCGACGATCCCATCGCCGACGTCCTCGAGCATGGCCGCGGCCCCGGCGGTCTCGATGACCCCCGGCGCGAGGGTGTTCGCCCTGATCCCGTGGTGGGCCCACTCGGCGGCCACCGTCTGCATCAGGTTGTGGACCCCGGCCTTCCCGGCGCCTGAGTGAGCGTGATAGGGCGCGCCACGCACCGAGTTCGTCGCGCCCATGGCGAGGATCGACCCGCCCTCGCCGTGGTCGATCATGTGGTCGCCGACGGCCATCGTGCAGTAGGCCGTCCCGTCGAGGATCGTCCCGACGACCGCTCGCCAGCCAGACGGGGACAGCGACTCGGCGGGCTGGAGGAAGTTCGCGCCCGCGTTGTTCACGAGGACATCGATTGCTCCCAAATCCTCGACCACCGTCTCGACCATCGCCGTTACCTCGTCGGGTTCGCGGACGTCGACGGTGGTCGCGCAGGCCCCGACGCCGCGCTCCTCCATCGCCTCGGCGACCGGGGCGAGGTGGTCCATGTCGCGGCTCGCAATCGCCACGTCGGCCCCGTGATCGGCCATCGCGAGGGCCAGGGCCCGGCCGATGCCGGTTCCGCCGCCGGTGACGAGGGCCGTCTCGCCGTCGAGGAGGTCGTCAGCGAAGATTTCGGTCGAGTCCGGCGTCGCGGGCCAGGCGTCGGTCGGGTCGGACCCGCTCACGACTCGACCCCCAGGATCGACCGGGCCTCGCCGGGCGTCGCAGGCTCGCGGCCGACCCCGCGGGCGAGTTCGACGGCCGCCTCGACGAGGTCGGCGTTGGACTCCGCCATGTCGCCGCCGGGGAGGTAGAAGTTGTCCTCGAGGCCGACGCGGACGTTCCCGCCCATGGCGAGTGCGGCGGCGGTGAGGGCCCACTGGTCCCGGGAAATGCCGATGACCTGCCAGGTGGCCTCGTCGGGAAGCTGACTGACCTGGTGTGTCAGGTTCTCCACGGTCGCGGGGATGCCACCCAGGACGCCCATGACGAGGCTGAAGTGAGGGTCCTCGTGGAGGATCCCCTCGCGCTGGAGCGGTCGAATGTTCCCGACGTGACCGGTGTCGAAGCACTCGAGTTCGGGCGTGACGCCGGCCTCGGTCATCGTCGCCAGGAGGTCCCAGATCTCGTGGAAGGGGTTCTCGAAGACCTCGTCGAAGACGAAGTCGCCGCGGCTCTCGGAGTAGATCGCGTAGTTCATCGAGCCCATGTTCAAGGCGGCGACGTCGGGCCCGACCTCGCGGACGTACTCCGCTCGCTCCTCGAGTGGCGTGTGGATCGCGCCGGTCGAGAGGTTGATCAGGATGTCCGTCCGATCCCGGACCGCATCGTAGATGTTCTGGTAGGTCTCCGTCTCGAAGGTGGGGCTCCCGTTCTCTGTCCGGGCGTGGATGTGGGCGACGGCGGCCCCGGCCTCGCGGGCGGCCGCGGCCTCGGCGGCGATTTCCTCGGGCGTGTACGGGATTGCCGGACACTGGTCCCGCGTGGTCAGCGCGCCTGTCAGTGCCGCCGAGACGACGACTTTCCCCGGGTCGTTTCCCTTCGTCGACGGCTGCCGGTCGTAGATGGACAGATCGGTCACGCTACCGCCCCGCCCACTCCGGGTCGCGGTCCATCATCTGCGCCTCGATGCCCTCGGCGGTGTCCTCGCTCATCGCGACGAGGGCAATCATCTCCCGCGCGTAGGATAGCGCCCGCTCGAAGTCCAGGCCCGCCTGGTGGTAGTAGGCCTCCTTGCCCATGGCGATCATGGTCGGACTGCTGGCAGCGAGGTCGTCCACGAAGGACTCGAGGTCGTCGTCGAAGGTCCCGTCGGGATAGACGTCGGTCACGAGGCCCATGTCGTGGGCCTCGGTAGCGTCGATCGACTCGCCCGTAAAGAGCATCTTCAGGGCCCGCTTTTCGGGGACGGTCCGGGTAATCGAGACCATCGCCTGGACGGGAAACAGGCCGACTCCGACCTCAGGCGTGGCGAAACTCGCGGACTCGCTGGCGAGGACGAACTCGCAGGTCGCCGCGAGACCGAGCCCGCCCGCGAGGCAGTCACCGTCGACGGCCGCGATCGTCAGAGCGTCGGCCTCCCGCAGTGCCGTCATGACCCGGGCGAGCCCCGAGAACCCCTCGCGGTACTCTGTGACGGTACCGCCGATCGGCATCTCCGTGAAGTCCCCGCCGGCGCTGAAGACGTCATCGCCGGCCGCACGAATCACGAGTACCCGTTGTTCGCCACCGTCGACGGCCGCCGCAAGATCGAGCAACCCCCGGAGCACGTCCTCGTTCAGTGCGTTGCGTTTCTCCGGCCGGTCGATGGTCGCCCACGCGACCAGCCCGTCGTCGCTGACCCGGACGGCGAGGTCCTCGTTCGAGGCGGCCGCCGGATCGGTGTCACCGTCTGTCACGCCAGCGGGTACCACGGGAAGGGTGATATATGTGGTCGGTACGCCGTCTCCCGAGATGGTGCCACCGGCAGATCGGACCCGGCGCGTCGGGCCCACCACATCGGA
>JAZKTI010000020.1:0-17764 GCA_036625635.1 Haloarculaceae archaeon | reverse complement strand
CGACCGACTGTTCCTATGGAGCGGGAACACGTGGCCCGGCAATCGACCGACGTTCCGACGCCGTGGCACTGAGACGCGTTCTTATCCCGACGCCGTAGGAAGGTGAAACATGACCATCGACCGACCGACGAGACGGGCGATCGGCACGGTCATCGCCGTCGTTCTGGCCTCGCTCGCCCTGGATCGCCTTCTCGGCCCGTTCAGGGTCGGCACCCGGGACGACGAAATCGCGTGGGAGGCCGGCGACGTCGTCGCACTCCCCACCCCGCGGGATGGTGATGACGTCAGTGTCGAGGGGGCGATCGCCGACCGGCGGTCGAGACGGGAGTATGCTGACGCACCACTGGAGCTTTCGGAACTCGGGCAGTTGTGCTGGGCAGCCCAGGGGATCACCGACCAGGGGACGGACGCGAGGGCAGCGCCCAGCGCCGGCGCGCTCTATCCGCTCGAACTCTACGTCGTGGTCGGGGAGCCGGGCGTCACCGGGCTCAAGTCGGGCGTCTACCGATACCGACCCGCGACCCACGACCTGGCGCGAGGTGAAAACGACGTCAGTCAAAGCGACCTGAAAGAGGCAGCGGTCGACCAGGACCACGTGGAGGATGCGCCCGTCGACCTCGTGATCGCCGCTGTCGACACGCGAACGACCGGGACGTACGGCCAGCGGGGGCGGAGCCGCTACGTGCCGATGGAGGCCGGCCACGCGAGCGAGAACGTTTACCTTCAGGCGGAGGCACTCGGCCTGGCCACGGTCACCGTCGGCGCCTTCGCCGACGATCGGGTCCTCGACGTCCTCGGGGCGGATCCCGACCAGCGACCGCTGTACATCCTGCCCGTCGGACACCGGCCCTGACTGGTCGAGATGCCGACGATCGGAGCTGCTGTACGATGCCGGTCGAATGCCGGCAGGCACATTTATTTGCCCTCGGCGACCGTCGACTTCGGACATGAGTGAGGAGCCAGATACCCACGAGTACGAGGTCGTCGTCGTCGGGGGCGGCCCGGCCGGAATGACGGCAGCCCTCTACAGCACGCGACTCGGTCACGACACGGCCGTCGTCAACCGAGGTGGCGGGCGGGCGGCGATGATGCAGGAGGTTCACAACCTGCTCGGTGTCAGGGAGGAGACCAGCGGCATGGAGTTCCTCGGCGTCGGACAGGAGCAACTCGAAGCGTACGGCTGTGACATCCATCGCGACATGGTCACGACCTGTGCGCGAACCGACGCCGAGCGGATTCGGCTGTCGGGCAACAGCGCCGAGTACGAAGCCGATCGGGTCGTGCTCGCGACCGGCTTCAACGACGTGCGGCCGGACCCGCCGCTGCCGCGGACGGGGCGAGGTCTCCACTACTGTCTCCACTGTGACGCCCACATGTTCGTCGACGAGCCGGTGTACGTGATGGGACACGCCGAAAGTGCGGCCCACGTCGCCGGGATCATGCTGAACTTCACAGACGAGGTCGACCTGCTGACTCGCGGGCACGATCCCGAGTGGAGCGAGAAGACGGGGGCGATGATCGAGAATCATCCGATCGACGTGGTCCACGCCGACGTCAGCGGGGTTCAGAACGGGGCGGACGGCTGGCTGAACGCTCTCGAGTTCGAGGACGGGACGGTCCGGGAGTACAGAGGTGGCTTTGCAATGTACGGGGCCGAGTACAACAACGGCCTCGCCCGGGAACTCGGCTGCGAGAGCAACGAGGACGGGACGATCGAGGTCGGGGACCACGGCCGGACGTCCGTCGACGACATCTACGCCGTCGGCGACTGTACCCCGGGCCACAACCAGGTTCCGGTGGCACTCGGCCAGGGCGCAAAAGCAGGGATCGACGTCCACTTCCAGCTCCGTGACTTCCCGCGCGATCCGGCACTACTCGAGGAGCAGGGCCAGGTACGATCCGAAGAAGTGCCGGGCATTCCCGACGAACTCCTCGAACAGGCCGTCGACTTCCACACCTACGGCGAGTGACGAAGAACGCTCGGACTACATTGCGGGCGGGAGGGTACGACTGCCCTTCGCGTCGAGGCATCGAGGCCACCGGGGCCGACAGGGTACCAACCCTCACGAGCCGGGGTCATCAGGCCGAGTCACCTGCGCCACCGTGCGAGTCGGCCGCGTTACCGAGCGAGTCGTCTGCGTCCAGGGGGCGCGTGGCTCGGCTACCCACGCGAGAGTCAGGCTGACTCGTCGGCCTCTGGGACGCTACACTGGTCCTCGCGGCAGTTTGTCGCCTTCCGGAGCGCCTCGAGGTCGGGCTGTTCCGCCGGACTCCGCGCCGCCCACGCGAACTGGACCACGCGGTCGGGGTCGACGACGAAGGTCGCCCGGCCAGGAACGTCCCGGTGGCCCTCGAACTGGTCGGAGATGACGCCGTAAGCTCGGCTGACACGCCCGTCCGTGTCGGAGAGAAGCGGGAACTGAATGTTGTGTTCGTTGGCGTACTCGCGGTGGGCGTAGGCCGCGTCCGCCCCCACGCCGAGGACGACGACGTCCTCGAGGAGCGTGAGCCAGTCGGCGTCTCGCAACGAACACCACTGGTCGGTACACGCCGGGTGGAAGTCGAACGGGTAGAAGACCAGCACCACCGCCCAGCCTCGCTTCGTGTACTCCGACAGACTGCGGGATTCGATCGTGCCGGCGGCCGCACCGGGGAGCCTGAAGTCCGGGGCTCGCTGTCCCACTCGTATCATGTACAGTGGTAGCACACCTGTAGTCTTGAGGGAGCGGGGGCCGTGCGCCTGGTTCACACGCGGGCGAAACCGGCGTTACGGGTCGAGTCTGATCCAGTCGACAGTGCCAAAGGGGGGTTCGTACTCGACGTCGAGACGGCTGTACACCGTGGTTGGGATACTGATGTCAGCGACGTAAATCGTCCCGGTCACCTCGTCGAGTCCGGTTTTCGGCAGTGCGAGCGTCACCGTCCGATCCGGTGTAACTGCAGCTCCGAGCGTCTTTCCGGTCGTCGCCTCGATGCCGGACGGAACGTCGAGCGAGACGATCGGCCCTCGCTGCCGGTTCACGCTGTCGATGACGTCCCTCGCGGTCGGTCGTACCTCCCCGTCGAGGCCGTAGCCGATGAGTGCGTCGACGACGACGGGCCGGTCTTCGGATCCGGTGAGGGACTCCGGATCTGACGCCGTCGGGACGGCCATCTCGTCGAGAACGTGGTATTGCTCGGCTGCGACTCCCGAGAGTTCGTCCGGAGGCCGCTCCAGGACGAGCCGTACGGGTACGCCCCGATTCGCGAGGTGTCTCGCACAGGCCATGCCCCCGCCCCCGTTTCCGCCGTTGCCAGCCACCACGACGACAGGCTGGTCATCGTCCCGGACGTCACGAACGTGCCAGGCGAGGATCCGACCCGCGTTCTCCATCATCTGGAGCAGTTTCAGACCCACATCCTCGACGGCAACCCGGTCGACCGCACGCATCTCGGCGGCAGTCACTGCCGTGATCTCGCGGCCGCCCGGCGTTCGAAATAAACTCCGCGTCATACCCCTCATCACGCGTGGGGAGGTCATATACCCCATCGGGCTGCGTGAAAGAGCGATGGGGGAACCGGAGGGGACAGAAAAATAGAGAGGAGGAAGCGAGTCCAGGGCGGGACCGCGGGAACCCGACACACCGACAGTTCCTTACTACGTCCTCGACCCGACGGAGTCGACATGAACGAGGTGGACGTTCTCGTCATTGGCACGGGCTCGGGACTCGACGTCGCAAACGCTGCCGCAAACGAGGGCCGATCGGTGGCAGTCGTCGAGAAAGACCCGATCGGCGGAACCTGTCTCAACCGCGGGTGCATCCCCTCGAAGAAGTTACTCTACCACGCCGACGTCCTGGAGACCGTCGAGCGTGCCAACGAGTTCCACATCGAGGCCGAGGGTGCCGACGTCGATTTGTCCGAACTCGTCCGCGAGGTCAACCAGGACGTGGAATCCGACTCGGAATCGATCCGTCGTGGCCTCCGCTCGTCCTCCCAACACGACCTCTACGAGGGCGAGGGCCGGTTCGTCGACGAGCGGAGGGTCGAAATCGTCAGTGGCGAAGACGAGGGAGCCCGTGTCCGTGCCGAGACGGTGCTGATCGCCGCCGGGACGCGGCCGGCCATTCCCGACATCCAGGGGATCGACGACGTGGACTACATCACCAGCACCGAGGCCTTGCAGCTGGAAACACCACCTGACCACCTCGTCATCGTCGGTGGCGGGTACATCGCAGCCGAACTCGGCCACTTCTTCGGGACCTTCGGCAGCGACGTGACCATCGTCGGTCGGCGGCCGAACCTCCTGCCCGACGCCGACGACGAGGTCGCAGCCGCGTTCACCGACCGGTACGCCGACCGGTTCAGCGTCCACACCGGATACGCCGCCACCGCGGTCTCGGCGACCGACGGGACGGTGACCCTCGAGGCCCACCCCTACGAGTACGGTGACGACGGCGACGGCGAGCTCGTCGACACCGGCGACGGCGGTGGAGTCGTCGACGACGGCTCGATCACCGCGACGGGCGACGAACTGCTCGTCGCGGCGGGACGGGCCCCGAACACGGACCTCCTCGACCTCGACGCCGCAGGGGTCGAGACTGACGATCGGGGCTTCGTCGAGACCGACGAGTACCTCCGGACCACCGCCGAGGGCGTCTGGGCCCTCGGTGACATCGTCGGCGAGTACCTCCTGAAACACAACGCCGATCACGAGGCGCGGGCCGTCGCCCGCAATCTCTTCGGCGACGACCTCCAGCCGGTCGACTACACGGCGATGCCCTTTGCCGTGTTCGCGTCGCCCGAGGTCGCTGGCGTCGGGGCAACGGAGTCGGAACTCGAGGAGGCGGGCGAGGCGTACGCCACCCGAACCTACCCCTATGACAGGACAGCCCGGGGAAGTGCAATGAAGGTCGATGGCTTCGTGAAGGCGATCATCGACCTCGAGGGGACGATTCTCGGGTGTCACATCGTCGGCCCGCAGGCCGCCGACCTCGTCCAGGAGGTCGTCGTTGCGATGACGGTTGGAAGGGGCACGGTCGAGGACATCCGCCAGTCGATCCACATCCATCCCGCGCTGTCCGAAGTCGTCCAGCGGGCCTTTTCCGGTCAGTTCACCCGTGGCGGAGTCGAGGGTCACTCGCACTGACGTCGAGTTGCGACGGCCGCGCTGTCGGTTCGGGACCGCCGTCCACGGCCACGAAGACGAACCAGACACGACCTGCCCTCCGGGATCTGACGCGACCCGTCGCCGTTGTTCCGGTGGATAAACAGC
Organism: Haloarculaceae archaeon; assembly: GCA_036625635.1. GTDB lineage: Archaea > Halobacteriota > Halobacteria > Halobacteriales > Haloarculaceae > JAZKTI01. The sequence continues at coordinate 12,510 of JAZKTI010000020.1, read as the reverse complement.
GATCAGTCACCGCAAGTCGGGGGTGAACAGCGAGGGGTCGTCCGGGACCGGGGTACACTGAGCGGGAGCGCAATGCAGTAGCACGCCCGCAACCCGGTCTGGGGCTCCAGACACCGATCCCGACTCGCCACGACGGGAGCAGCAGTCATCGTCCTCGCGGACACGGACGGACACGCTACCCCCGGTCGCATCGTGAACGCGCTCGAGACGGCCAGGGCATTCGCCGAGCAGGGTGACGAGGTCGAACTCATCTTCGACGGCGCCGGAACCGGGTGGATCCCCGAACTCGAAGCCGCGGATAGTGATTCCCACGAACTCTATCGAGCGGTTCGCGACGAGGCACCGGTCTGTGACTTCTGTTCCGGGGCCTTTGAGGTCGACGATGCAGTGGGCGAGGCGGGTATCGTCCGCCTCGACGACCACGATAGCCATCCCAGCATCCGATCGCTCGTCGAAGACGGGTACGACGTCATCACCGTCCAGGGTCGACAGACCCGGATATCCGCCGCCCACAACGGACCGGACCAGGTCCGATCCGACGAACCGGGTCATAGGTGGTCGAGACTCCCACCGGAACGCCACTGTTTTGCCACTCCTCACGAAGAATGAGGGGATGGACGACGACAGCAGCCGTCGCAGATTCCTGGCACTCGCAGGCACAGGCACCGCATTCTCCCTCGCGGGTTGCAACGGTCTCGGTGGCGGGTCCGAGGAGACGACCACAGATCCACAGGTTGGGAGCGACACCACCGCGGAGCCGGACGCGACGACGGTGGAGGACGCGGAGCCGCCAGCCCAGACCGACGGGGCAGCGATGGCCGTCGGGGTCGCCGTCAGTGCCGATCAGGAGGAGCTCCGGAAGCAACAGCAGCAACTCCAGGCCGAGCTGCAGAGTGGGAACCTGTCCCAACAGGAGGCCGCCGAACGGTACCAGGCGATCCAACAGGAGCTCCGGTCCCAGGCCATCGCCTCCCTGGAGGACCACGTGGAGAGCGATGCGGGCCTCACCACCGCCGACTCCCTGGACCAGTTCGGAATCCTGCTCGTGTCCGGGACGCCGGCCAACCTCCTCGGGACGCTCGAATTCGACGAGGTCCAGGCTATCGTCTCGGAGACCCGCTTCGAGCAGGCCAAAGTCCAGGCTGAACAGCGACAGACCGACACGGGATAACCGCCGCCGGAGAGACGTGTCGAGGGACGCGTCGGCAGCTATCGATATCCGCCGGCCTAAGACCCGGTTAGTCTGCAGTCAGATGACGCTCTATTTCTCCGGGGTCGCCGGACAGTGGCTCAACGGGAAGATTCACGGTGGCGGCGGCGGGAGTCTCGTCCATGCGCCGCGGCGCTCTCGCCTCGCTGGTCGTCATCCTCGTCGTGCTCAGCGCCGGCTGTCTTGACGATACCGGTCCTCTCCACCCGCCGAGCGGGCCAGCGGACGAAGGGGCGCCACAGCCGACGCCCGAGCCAGGAGACGGAGGGGACGGCGGAGTCGGTGATGGGAGGAGTTCACCCGTTTCCACCCAGAGTGATGTCAGCGTCGTGAACCACACGTTCCAGGGGAGCGCACTGGGCGACGTCATCCTGAACCTGACCGTGAGGAACGACGGGAACGAACCCCGCCGGGTGCTGCTCGCGGGTGAAATCGAATTCAATGGCTCCACACGGCGGGCATTCAGACAGACCGTCGTTGGCGCTGGGGAAACGCGGACCCTCCAAGTCGTCTTCGACGTCCCCTGGCGGGAGTTCTCCGGTAATCTCTCGGAGGCGCGTGTGGTCTGGGCCAGACCGGTGTCGACAGCCAGTGGGTAAGTGCCGGAAGTCACCTCCGAGATATGGGGAATTGGAAAACTCGGGGGAATTGGAAAACTCGGGGGAATTGGAAAACTCGGGGGAATTGGAAATACTTCTCGAGAGAGCCGACGTCACCCAAGCCACCCGGACCGTCAGAGGTCCCGACGTACGAACCAGACCTGGCTCGCGAGTACGAAGAGACCCCCCATCACGAGTAACACGGCCACGTTCCCGAGGTCGTAGGTGCTATCGAGCAGGACCGCGTTCGGGTCGAAGTATCGCATCGGTGCGACTACGCCGATCCACTCCAGGCTGGTCTCGGCGAGCAGCGATTCCAGCAGGTACAACCCGAAGGTCACCCCGAGGGCGACGCGCTGGGCGACGCTCGCACGATCGAAGAGGACCGACGCGAGGAGGCCGATGGCGGCACAGGCGAAGAGGTACGGGATGGAAAGGAGGTGGAGCGCCACCACGTCGCCGACGGCGATGGAGAGGTCGATCACCCCGGCGGTCCCGATCACGACGATGGGGATCGCGAGGTTGACCGCGAGTATCGGAACGGCGAGGGCGGCGAACCGCTCCAGCGCGAGCCGCGGTCGGGAGACGGGCATGGCCAATAATGTATCCAGCCGACCCCGCTCGACGTCGGCTGCGACGATGCTCGCGGCGCTGTAGGCCATGTAGAGACCCAGGAGGATCACCCAGCCGAACATGTAGAGTTCGACCGCCAGGAATCCCTCCAGCGAACTCATCGACCGGATGTTGAAGGCCTGGATCATGGCCTCCGGGAACGCCTCGAGGAGCTGGTCCATGTCCATGGCTTCGCTGTAGGAGGGGAAGGCCCAGACGGCGAATGCGGCGAGGGCCGCCATGCCGAGAGCGAGGTACAGACTCCCCCTGAGACGTTTCCGCCCGTCGTATCGGGCGAACTCAAACATCGGATTCGCCCCCGTAGAAGCGGAGGAAGACGTCTTCGAGCGGAGCCTCCTCGATGGCGACGTCGACCAGGTCACGATCGGGGAGGCGGGCGAGCAACTCGTTGATGTCCCCGGTGAATGTGAACGTACACTCCGTGAAGCCATCGACGGTCGGGTCCGATTCGTCTCCGGAGTGACTGGTCTCCAGGTCGTGGACGCCGTCCAGGTCGACGGCGTCACGGGAGAGCGGTACGTGACTGTTGATTCGCACGACCTTGCCACTCCGGTCGAGCAACGTCTGGATCGGATCCACGGTGACGAGTTGCCCGCTCCGGATGATGGCCACCCGATCGCACAGCCGTCGGACCTCGCTCAGGACGTGCGAGGAGAAAAAGACCGTCGTGCCACGGTCCTGCTCGGCCCGGACGAACTCAGCGAAGCGGTGTTTGACGAGCGGATCGAGGCCGCTCGTCGGCTCGTCGAGGACGACCAGATCCGGATCGTGCATGAACGTCGTCACGAGGCCGAGTTTCTGGACGTTCCCGCTCGAGTACTCCCGGACCGGGCGATCCAGGGGCGGGTCGAAGAGCTCCAGGAGTTCCGATCGACGACTGCCACCCTTGATCGAGGCGTGCAGGTCGAGAATCGCAGCCCCGGTGGCCTGTTCGTCGAAGGCTGGCTCGTCGGGGAGAAACCCGATCCGACGCTTCGTCTCGATGAGCGCCCGGCGGTCCTCGATGGAGGTCCCGAGAACCCGGGCCGTCCCGGCGGTCGGGTTGATGAGGCCGAGGAGCATCCGGATCGTCGTCGTCTTCCCGGCCCCGTTGGGCCCGAGGAAGCCGAAGGTCTCGCCTTCGGGCACGGCGAAGGTCAGGTCGTCGGCAGCGAGAACCTCGCCGTAGTCCTTCGAAAGCCCCTCGAGTTCGATCGCGGCCATAGGTATAGTTCCGCCAAATTGCTGGTAAGTCTTCGCCACTCTCTCGAAAATCGGTAATCCCAGCGGCGCGTGACGGATGCCGGGCGAGGTGACGGATTTCGGTATGCCGGATTTGTGGACGCCACTGTGGGGGAATTCTACCCCCCGGCTGTGCAAACGGCTATCCGCCTGGCAAGATCCGATGTGGCAGCGGTAGAGGTGGGACCCCCGACCGAGTCGGCCGACCGCTCCGGACCGCGGGTGTGTGAGCGGGTTCAACGACCGCAGGTCGGCTTCATACTCGTCTCCCGTCTGTGCGGGTAGAACCCATGAGTTCAGTACTCGCCGGCCTGGCGGCCGGAATCGTTGCCACGATAATCATGACGGTCGTGATGATGGTGATGGGCGATGGCGGGCCTCCGCCGACCGCAGCCCTCGTTACAACGGTCCGCGGTGGACAGCCAGCGGACCACGCGATGCCGGGCATGATCCTGCACCTGCTCTATGGGACCGGCGCCGGAGCCGTCTTCGCTGTCGGTGTGCCCTTGCTTTCAATTTCCCTCGACGCCCTCCCGGTCGCGACCGGCCTCGGCCTGGTCTACGGGATCATCCTCATGATCGGGGGGGTGGGGTTCTGGCTGCGCATCGTCATCGGCATGGAGGCAGACCGCGGGACGATGCTGCTGTTCGGAACTGTGCACGTCGTCTACGGGCTCGTCCTCGGTGCCTTCCTCGGAGCCGGGATCATCGCCTGAATCGGGGGAAGAGAGACCAAGAGACGACGAGACAGGAGATCCGACGAGGAACCCACCACCTGGCCGCTATGTCACGACTCCCACTACTCGACATCGACGACGTCGCCGAGCAGTATGACTCCCCGTTCACCGACGAGTTCCTCGGCGACAGGCACATCTTCCGTGGCTGGGCTCAGAACCCGGCGGGTCTGGAGGCGACCCTCGAGTACCTCGAGGTTCTCTACGAACAGCTCGGTGACAGACGCTCGGAACTGGTCAACCTGACCGTTGCCCGCACCCGCGAGGCCCGGTACGAATGGCACCAGCACGTCGACATTGCCCCGGGTGCGGGGGTGACCATCGACGAGAGCCAGGCGATCGGGGGCGACGACATCTCGGTCGTCGACGACGCGGAGTCCGTGCTCCGCCAGTACGCCAGGGCCGTCGAATCGGGAACGGTAACGGACCAGCTCCACGACGCCCTCGCAAGAGCGTATCCCAACAGTGAAATCGTCGCGATCGGCCTGCTCGTCGACTTGTACGTCGGCCTGTGCAATTACGTCGCCGCCGTCGATCTCCGATTCGAAGGTGGCGAGATCGTCGGGTGGACGCCCGAGCAGGAGACCGTTCGTGCTCTGTTCGGTCATGATTCATGATGGCCCTGGTACCCAGCCGAGGTGACTCCGTGTACGAGCGACCAGAGGGGTGTCCGCAAGCTGTGCCCGCTCGGCAGGCGGGCGATCCACGCCACCCATGAACCGGGCGCGTCGGACCGTCTTCAGTCCGGTCCTCGGAGTCGCAGTCCTGACTGTGCCGTTACTCGTCTGGGCCGCGGAGCCTGAGTCGATGGGGGTCGTACTGCAGGCGATGCCCGTCCCCGCCGGGTTCCCGATGGACCGCTTTCTCGGGCACTGGTGGGTCTTCCCGACGTCGATCCTCTTCTCCCTCGTCGCCCTCGCCTCGGGCGTCTCCGGGGCGCTGTTCTTCAGCCCTTTCTTCATGCTGGTGGTGGGATTGACGCCGTCCCAGGCCATCGGCGCGGGGCTGCTGACCGAAGTGTTCGGGATGGGCAACGGCCTCCTGAACTACGTCCGACAAGGCGGCGTGGACTTCGCGACCGCGAGGTGGCTCCTCCTTGGTGCCGTGCCGGCGGTGGTCCTCGGCGCACTCGCGGCCCACGTCGTGCCGACGACCCTTCTGACCCTGGCCTTCGGTGTCGGCCTCCTCCTGCTCGGTGGGTTCCTGGTCTACTATGATCCACCCGACCAGTGCGAACCGGGTGAAGGCGAAGGCGAGTACCTGGAAAAGAAGAACAACGGGCGAGGGATGACAACCATCGAGACGGCCGACGGCGAAGTGATCACTTTCGATACCTGCTGGCGGCCGCCCGGGGTCGGACTCGCGATCGTCGGGGGTTTCGTCACCGGGCTCATCAGCGCCGGGCTCCCGGAACTCACCACGACGCAGTTGGTCGTTCGGTGTCGACTCCCACCCAGAGTCGCCATCGCAACGAGCGTGTTCGTCCTCGGGATCGCGGCCATGGCAGGTGCTGCTGTCCACGCCCTCTCCGCCACGCCCGTCTGGTACGTGGTTGCGTGGTCGGTGCCTGGGGTCGTTATCGGCGGGACCGTCGGGACGCGCGTCGGGAAGTACGTCCCCAGCGAGATCATGGAACCCGCACTGGGTGCTGTCTTCGCCGTCGTCGGGGGCATCGTGCTGGCCAGTGAACTCCTCGTCTGAGTAGCCAGCCCCAGGCCACCCCGCCTGAGGGTCCTGGCCTCCTCGTATACCTGGTATGCACTCGTAAACACTGCAGACTTCGCCAGGCCAGGCGATGCTGGGTCCAGTTCGACCGGTGACGGCCCCGTCGACCCGGCAGGTGGCCAGGCAGCCGAAAGGTGGAGGCCTCCCCGATCCGTTGTCCTTCCCTTACACACTCGCGTGTCCCTTTACCCGCTTCGAGACCCATGGTCCGTACATGTCTCAAGACGACTATTCCCTGGAGGAGCCAGAACTGCGGCCCGAAGACCTGCTCAGACTCGAGGACGACCACTTCGATGGCGACTCGGTCGCGATCGTGACCGGCGCGGCCTCCGGCATCGGCCAGGCCACCGCCGTTGCCCTCGCCGCCAACGGGCTCTCGGTGGTCGGTGCTGACGTCGACGAGGAGGGGCTTGCGGAAACCCGGTCGGTCGCTGAGGATCTCGGCACTGCAGGCACGGTCTCGTCGGTGCCCACCGATCTCACCGACGATGCCGACGTGGCGGCGATGGTCGAGGCGGCGACCGACCGCGGGACTCTCCGGTACGTCGCCAACATCGCCGGGATGCAACACATCGCCTCGATTCCGGAGTTTCCGATGGATAAGTACGACCTCCTGCTGGACGTCATGCTCCGGGCCCCCTTCGTGCTCGCCAAACACGCCATGCCCCACATCCGCGCGACCGACGACGGGGTCGGCGCGATCGGCAACATGTCCTCTGTCCACGGCCATTACGCCACCCAGGACAAGGCGGCCTACATCACGGCGAAACACGGCCTCCAGGGGCTGACCCGTGCGATCGCTGCCGAGGGGGACGGGACGCTCCGGAGCTTCTCGGTCAGCGTCGGGTACGTCCTCACCCCGCTGATGGTGAATCAAATCGAGGAGACCGCCGCAGAGCGTGGCATCTCGAAGCAGGAGGTCGTCGAGGACGTGATGCTCGGCCAGGCCCGGACGACGGAGATGATGACGCCGACGGAGGTGGCGAACCTCTTCGTCTTCGGGTTCTCGGGACACGGAAAGCACCTCAACGGCGGCGACCTGCGCTGGGACGGCGGCTATACGGTGACCTATGAGTGAGGAAAGCCCCACGACGGTGGCCATCGCCTGCCAGGGTGGCGGCAGTCACACTGCCTTCACAGCCGGCGTGCTGCAGGAGCTCCTCCGGGAGTGGGACGAGGAGTACGAACTCGTCGGGATCAGCGGGTCCTCCGGTGGGGCGTTCAACGCCCTTGCGACGTGGTATGGCCTCGTCACCGCTGGCCGACCTCGCGCCATCGACCTCCTCGATTCGATCTGGGAGGACCTCGCGGCGGCCTCCGCGTCCGACCGGATGACCAACCGGCTGATGGTCGGCCTCACGCGCATGGAAAGCAGCGGGCTCCCGATGCCGTCGGTGAGCCCGTACTTCCTGCCCGGCTCGGAACTCGGCAAGGATCGGATCCGGACCGTCCTCGAGCGGCACATCGACTTCGAGGACGTCCCCGACCTCTGTGGCCGTGACGCGCCCGAACTCGTGGTGGGAACGGTCAACATCAACGCTGGCGTCTTCGAGACCTTCACCAACGAGGAGGTGACACCCCAGGCGGTGCTCGCCTCCGCTGCCGTCCCGAACCTCTTCGAGGCGGTGAAGATCAACGGCCACTACCACTGGGACGGCCTGTTCTCCCAGAACCCACCCATCGACGACCTGATGACCGTCGACGCAGACCGAAAGCCGGAGGAGCTCTGGGTCATCCAGATCAACCCGCAGGAACGGGACGGCGAACCGACCACACTCGACGAGATCGCCGACCGACGGAACGAACTTTCGGGCAACATCTCGCTGAACCAGGAACTGCGGGTCATCGGACGCGTGAATACCTGGCTGGAGGAGGGCCACCTTCCCGAGAGCGAGTTCACCAGGACGACCGTCCGACGGATTCCGATGGGGCAGACCTACCACTGCTCGACGAAGCTCGACCGGAGTCCGGAGTTTCTGAACGAACTGAAGGAGCTTGGGAAGCAACGGGCGGCGGAATTCCGCGCCGAGGACTTAAGGGACGAAGAGTCACCGAGCGAGGACGTCCCGGAGGAGGAAGGAGCCGCTGACACAGACCAATGAGTGAGGAACAGGCGCCCGAGAGCCGGCCGACGCGGGTAGTCGTGTGGCATCGATCTTCCGCGATGCCACCGGAGGATCCTCGCCGGGACGTCCTTCGACGGCTCCGGGACCTCGAGGCCGCCGGGCAACTCGACGAGGTCACGGTGCGCACGTGGGGCAAGTCGGTTCCCTGTGACGAGATCGACGAGGACCGGGCGGGCTTGGAGCGTTCCGATGTCGCGAATCGCATCGCCGATTTTCGGTCCTGGGCGACGCGTACCGACCGGTCACTCGAGCCCGCGTTTTGCAGGGCGAGCCGGACTACGATGACCTCCGATAGGGAGACCGAGGTTCTCCGCCTGCCGATGCAGTGTCTCGCGGTCTACGGGGGTGACCGGCTCGTCGACCTCTACCCCAATACGACGAGTGAGGGACCCAGGACCGTTCGGGACGGGCTGGGAGCGCTCGCGGAAACCGTACAGAGCGATGGAGTCCGAGCGGACGGGTCCAACGGCCCGGCGCCGAGTAGTCGACCGGGGTAGCTGAACGGGGTTGCTGGCGCTCGTCTGGAGATGCGTGAGACGAGTACGGGCTGGGTTTTTGAACTGGTATTTCAGATTGTTTTGATGATTTTTCGAGGTCAGCTGGTTGGCTCTGATCGCGCTCGATGACATCGGTGTGGCTACTGCAACGGGGGACAGCCAGAAAGCCCTCACCTCGCTCTCGAACGGAACCTCTAACGCAACCGCAACCAGCCAGAAAGCCCTCACCTCACTCGCTCGCGGCTCACTTCGTTCGCCGTCGGAGCACGCTCCGACGAGCCCCCGCTCGCTTCTGTCGCGGGAACGCCGAGTGACTCGCTTCGCTCGTCCCTCGAGCCTCCGTTCGGCCGTCGGCCTCACGAGGACGCCGCTCGCAGGGCACGTGGCCTCGCTGTCTCGCGGCTCACCGGCTCGCTTCCCTCTCCCGTTCGCCAATCCGAGGCCTCGCTCCGCTGGGCCTCGCAGCGCTCGGATAGGGCCGCCACACCAACCAAGTACACGCGAGCGAGGGTCACCCTTTCAGTTCGCCAGGGCTAGGAAACCTACGGATCGCCGGGTAGGGTCCGGAAATTCGGGCCCTTCGGAGCCCGGCTTCCTGGCGGAATGAAAGGGCGAGGCCCGGTCGCGCTTGTATAGTCGCTGAGCGACCCCTATCCGAGCGAAGCGAGGATATGTCGCTCAGCGACCGCGACCGTCCCGAGGGCTTTCTGGATCGTTGCGGTGGTGCCGTTAGTGACTCTCGCGACCGTCCCGAGGGCTTTCTGGCTGTCTGCGGCAAACCAAGCGGCTCTTTCGAATGCGAGCGGCCAGAGGGCTACCGAGCATCAATCCATCGCAATCGGAAGAGGCAGTACCAAGCGCCGTCAACACTCAGAGACGTCCCCGCCGGCCGATTCGACGATCCTGCTCAGTGGGAAATGGGTGTGGATCGTATCGGCGACCCGGTCGACGGTCACGCCGTTGTGCATTGCGACGACCACCTCGTGGAGGAGCGTGGACGCTTCGTAGCCGATGGCGGGGGCCCCGAGGATCGAACCGTCCGGACCCGCGAGCACCGTCACGAAGCGTGGTCGAGTTTCTTCGCCCGCCCCATCGCCGACTCGCTTTCTGCCGCACGCCCGACCTCGTAGGAAATCCCGTCCTCACGGAGGTCCTCCTCGGTCGCGCCCACGCCGGTGATCTGGGGCTCGGTGTAGTTGGCGTGGGGCATCGCGGAGAGGTCGACCGCCGTCCGCTCGTCCTCGCCGACGTCACCGCTCCGGGAACGAATCCCAGAACACGTCCGGCAGTTCGCGGTCGGGATTCTCCTCGAGGTAGTCCTGTTTCGTCAGATTGGCGTCTTCGATCAGGGCCGCCGCCTCCCCGGCCCAGACGTAGAAGCCGATCAGCGTCTCGCGGCGCATCCGCTCCAGGTCGACCGAGTGGTAGACGTTGACCACGCCACCCTCCTCGCGGTTGAGTTCCGACCGCTGTAACAGGCCGAGTTCCACGAGTTTGTTGAGATACCGGGTGATCGTGCTCCGGTCGTACCCGAGCGAGTCGGCGACCTCGTTCGCCGAGAGTGGGCCTTCGCCGATGACACACAGACAGATGTCCAGGCCGGCCTTCGGGAGCCCGAAGGCCTCAAGGAGGACCTGTCTGACGTCCGGCGGCTTGACTTGCATCTGCAGGTCCGTCACGCGTTCCATCTCCTGGCCGTGACAGGACATCGGCGGGTCGTCCCGCCCGAGGGCGAGGACGACGTTGTCACAGTCAGGACACTCGAAGAGATCGTAGCGGCTCGAGGTCGGGTCGTATTCGATCTCTTCGATGTCGCCCGCCTCGCCGTCGATCTGACTCTCACCCATGTTCAAAGGGAGCCTCCATTCGCGTGGACGGTTCTCGGCGCGACCCAATAAGTACTCGCCCGGATTATCGCTCGAAGCCGTCCGGCTGGGGTTCCACGACCAGCACCCCGTCGGTATCGAGTTCGAGCAGTTCTTGGCCAGTAATCGTCACGCGGCCGGTCCCCTCGGCGGGTCGGCGCGCCAGGTCGCAGTCGACCAGGTGTGTCAGGTGGGCCTCGACGACATCCCGGTTCGCATCCAGGCCCACGGCGAGCGTATCGATCGTGACCGTCTCGCCGCGCTCCGCGTCGGTTGCGGTAGCGAGTCGCTCGAGCACCGCCCAGCGCGTCACTGGCATGGGTACTGGCCCCGTCTCGACGACAGCCGAGATCTCCGCCGGCGGGGCCCGGAGACGCGGTCGGTCCCGCTCAGATCGAACGGGTTCGAGTCCGACCGGAACGGGTCTGGTCGGGTCAGGTCCATCCGCGTCATGTCCGTCCGGCTGGGGCCGGGACGCGGGGACCATCGAAGGCCGGCGCACCCACCAATAGTGGATCCGTGAACAGGAGTGAGTCGATGGTTCGGTGGACGCTCGGGTGCGTGGTGTGACAGTGAGGGACGGTGATCCACTGTCACCACTGCTCCGGGAGTATGGCTCCGATTCAGGACGAGACCGTCCCGTCCGGTCGGAGCTGATACCCGAGAGTGATTGTGCTGAACCGACGGTTCCGTGACGTACCGACGAGCGGCTCCCTCGGTTCGGACCGTGCCTGGTCGTGGCCGGAACTCATCCACGCGATTCGCGTTGGTCGGACCCCCGATCATCGCGAACAGGGGTGGGGGTTGGGGGTGGGGGTGGGGAAGGATCGTCATGGATGACCGGCCAGGATGGTATCCGGTGGTTCACCTATTACCGATTCGGCGCCCGTGCAATCAAGTTACACCCGTCAGTCGTCCCTTTGCGGGACCGCTTGCTCTCGAAGATGGCCGGATGGTAGTCACTCGGTCGCGCCGCCGGCCTCCGCAAGAGCCTGCTCACGGTCGCTCGCGGGCTGGTCCTCCACGAACTGCTTCACGACTGCCTCCTCGGCCCGGTGCAGGATCTCGCTACAGGTCGACTTCGCGATCCCAAGGCCATCGGCGAGTTCGGTCAGCGTACACTCACGGGGCGTGTCGTAGTAGCCTCGCTCGACGGCCTCCAGGAGGAGACGGCGCTGGCGGTCGGTCACCGTTCGCTCGGTCACCACGTACTGGCGAACGTATTCGACGGTAAATTCGATGCCGAACGCCGCCAGCTGGTCCCCCAGTGCAGAGAGGCGGTGCTGGGGGGCGGTCAGTTCCCACGTCACCTCCCCGGCCTCGATGTCGAAGGGCATCTCCAGGGGGATCCCGGCGTCCTTGAGAGGCATCAACAGCATCGGTTCGTCCGTCTCGAACTGAACGACCGCCTCGTTCGCCCGACGCGCGAAGATGTCGATGTCCGTCACTTCCTCCCGGCCGCTGATCTCGCTGATCACCGGGCACAGTTCCGGCGCGGTCACCTCCGCGAGCCCGACGCCAGCCCCATCTTCCGCAATCGCCGCCAGGATCCGTACCCGAGCACCAGGGTGGTTCCGCGAGATGTCGCCGATCCAGACCCCCGCCGGGATCACGAGTGTGAGTTTCGCCCTGGGCATACCCGAACGTATTCGGGCCACAAAGGCATCAATGTTGGCGAACATGTTCGGTCCGGGTCGGCAAGGGACAGTGGGTGGAACCCCCGGAGCCAGACTGTCCCTCGGTTGGCCTCGGAACAATCAGGCCTGACCGAGGACTCGACTCGCGTCGGAGGCCGGGGGTGGATGGGGTTCGAGTGGGTGGGGTCGGGTGGGGGGGTCGGTTCACGTGGTCGCAGGTCTGAGACGCTCCGCTGTCGCCCGCGCCGCGCTCAGCCGCCCCG
>JAZKTI010000019.1:0-17786 GCA_036625635.1 Haloarculaceae archaeon | reverse complement strand
ACGCCCTCGGCCCGCTCGCATGAGTGCCGACAATCTCGACCGCCAACAGCCAGAAAGCCCTCGGCCCGCTCGCCGGCGCTTAGCAGGATATCCTCGCTCGTTTCACTCGCTCGGATAGGGCCTACTAAGCGCCGGCCACCGGGCCTCGCCCTTTCATTCCACCAGGGATCCGGTATCTTGGGGGCCTGAGAATCCGAGATTGTCCCAGCGACCCGCAAGTTCTCTCTCCTGGCGGACTGAAAGGGCGAACCTCGCTCGCGCTTGTGTAGTCGCTCCGGCGGCTCTATCCGAGCGAAGCGAGGATATCCGCCGGAGCGACCGCGAGCGAGGTGAGGGCTTTCTGGGCGTCTGCGGTGGCGGTCGCGTCGTCGTTCGAGAGCGAGGTGAGGGCTTTCTGGGCGTCTGCGGTGGCGGTGATAGCAGCAGTCACAACCACTCCAGGGAGCGAACTGGGTGCGTTCGTGATCGTCGCCGGGAGAGCGACGCCACGGCTCGATTACGAACACTCAAAGAGGGCCACCTCACCCGACAACCAGTCCTCACGCCTCGCCGTAAACCGGCACCGACGCTCCGCTCGTCACCTCGGCACCGTCGGAGGCGAGGTAACAGATCGTGGCCGCGATGTCCGCGGGGTCGACCCAGGCCTCGAAGTCTCCGTCCGGGATCATCTCGCGGTTCGCCGGCGTGTCGATGACGCTCGGCATGACGGCGTTCGCGCGGACCTCGCCGGTGTTCTCCGCGGCGATGGACTCCGTGAGGAGGCGAACCCCGGCCTTCGAGGCCCGGTAGAGTCCGTCGCCCGACCCACCCTCCAGGGACGACCGCGAGGCCACAGAGACGATGGCACCCTGCCGACCCTCTCGCTCCCGCAGGTGCGGGATAGCGTGTTTCGACGCCAGGAATCCGGTCTTGAGGTTGACGTCGAAGAGCAGATCGAAGGTCTCCACGGGCGTCTCGTCGATCGGGTCCCCGCCCTGCCAGGTCCCCGCGATGTTGCAGAGAACGTCCAGTCCGCCGTGGGTCCCGACGAGGTCCGCGACGGTCGATTCGACGGTCGCCTCGTCGGTGAAGTCACCCCCGTAGAAGTCGATACGATCCGGGTCCGCGAGACTGAAGTCCTCGTCCTCGGGCGTCACCAGGTCGGCCCCACAGACGGTCGCCCCGGCGTCCAGAAACGTCTCGGCGACGGCGGAGCCCAGCGCCCCACCCACGCCGGTCACGAGCACAACGTCGTCGCCGAAGTCGAAGCTGACAGACATACTCGCAGACAGTAGCGGAACGGCCATAAATCCAGTGTGAACAGTAATTCACGGAGTGACTCGTGCTGGCCGCGCGGCGGCGGGGGGTCCTCGGCCGACGGCTCGTCGTCGCTCCGTGAGGTCACACGTCGACGACGAGCTTGCCGAGGAAACTGTCCTCGAATACGGCCCGCTGGGCCTCTGGGACCTCGTCGAGGTCGTACAGCCTGGCGACGACCGGATCCAGTTCGTCCCGATCGAGCATGGACGCGAGCCGCTCGAGCACGACGTCGTAGGACGGGACGTTGAACATGCTGACGTGGTGGACTGACAGGGCCTTCCCGCGGCAGGCGGAGACGTCGGGGAACGTGGCGGCGGACTCCTCGTTTCCGATGGCGGCGACGGTGGCGCCGTCGGCCGCGACCTCGGCGTCGAGGGGCAGGTACTCGTCGAGCCGGTGGTCGAGGATCACGTCCGGCGGGCCCGCTGCGATGATGGCCTCCGCGAGGTCCGACCGGCTGTAGTCGACGGAGTCGTCCACGCCGAGGGCCCCGAGCCGGTCGTGGTAGTCCGGGGAGGCCGTCGCGGTGACGCGGGCGCCCGCGGCGGCCGCAATCTGGACGGCGACGTGCCCGACACCGCCGCTGCCGCCGTGGATCAGCGCCCGCTCCGTGGCGGTGAGGTCACAGGCCCGGATCAGCGTGTCCCAGGCTGTAACACCGACCAGCGCGACCGCCGCGCCGCCAGCAAAAGTGGTGCCCTCGGGCAGGCTGGCGAGGTGGGACTCTGGAGCGGCGACGTACTCCGCGCAAGTACCCGGGTGGTCCTTGCCGAACCCCGTGCCGAAGACCCGGTCGTCGGCGGCGAACCGCTCGACGCCCTCGCCGACCTCCTCGACCACGCCCGCGACGTCCGAGCCCGCGATCCAGGGCAGCGAGGTCACGGGGTAGGCCCCTTCCCGAAAGTAGGTGTCGACGGGATTGATCGCCGCCGCCTCGACGTCGACGAGCACCTCGCCGGGACCGGGGGACGGGCGCTCGACCTCGTCCAGGGCCAGCACGTCGGGGCCACCGTGGTCGTGGAATCGGACTGCGTGCATACCACGCGGTGGATTCCGAAGCGCCATTAGCCTACCTGTTGCCCGCCCCGATCGTCGGGAACGGAGGCCAGGGTGGACGCTGGCCCTCGACGTATCGAAACGCAGGTGCCGCTGGCCGGAGAGACGGGGACCATGCAGTGTATCGCCCACCGCGGGTTCGCCGAGGCCTATCCGGAGAACACGATCGCGGCGGTCAGGGGAGCCACGCGGTCGGGCGCGGACGCAATCGAGGTCGATGTCCGTCGGTCCGGGTCGGGCGACCTGGTGGTCTGTCACGACGCCACTGTCGAACGCGTCACCGACCGCACCGGAGCAGTCGCGGACCTCTCCGCCGAGCACCTCGCGGGCCTCGATGTCCTCGGCAGCGGCGAGGGTGTTCCGACGCTCGACGCGGTCGTGGCCGAACTCCCCGAGGATATCGGTCTCAACGTGGAGGTCAAGGAGCGCGGTCTCGTGGCCGACGTCCACGAAACCCTCGCCGGCCTCGAGGAATGGTGGCTCTCGTCGTTCGATTCCGAGGCCCTCGCCGCGGCCCGGCGGGCGTGGTCGCCGACCGCCGGTGGTCGGGATTCTGTCCCGACGGCCCTGCTCGTCGGCCCGGACGCCGAGGACCCGATCGGGACGGCCGTGGGGCTGGCCTGTCGTGCCCTTCACCCACACGTCGACCTGTGCACGCCCGAGTTCGTCGGGGCGGCCCACGATGCGGGCCTGGCGGTCAACGCCTGGACGGTCCGGAGCGAGCGGACGGCGCGAGGGCTGGTCGATGCCGGCGTCGACGGCGTTATCGCGGATGCGCCGGCCTGGTGTCCCGGTGACCACTGATTGCCTGTGAGCGGACCCCGATCCCGGGGCGGGGGTTGGGCCTGGCCCTGCCGCGTCCCCAACCGCGGTCGGCAGACTGAAGGCCACGGGGCCGGGCCTGCGGACATGGAACCGGACTGGATCCCCGAGACGGCTTTCGCGACCTGTCTGCGCAACGCGCCCCAGGTTTGCGTCGACCTCGTCGTCGCCCACGACGGCGGGGTCCTCCTCGCCCGCCGGCGGAACGAGCCCGCGGCCGGCGAGTGGTTCTGGCCTGGCGGGCGCCTCCGAAAGGGTGAGCGCTTCCGGGAAGCGGCCCGCCGGATCGCGAGTGACGAACTCGGCCTCGCGGTCACCGTCGACGAGCAACTCGGTGCGTCCGAACACTTCTGGGACACCACGAGCGTCTCGGGAGTCGAGTCCCGCCATACCGTGCCGGTGGTCTACCGGATCGAGCCAAGGGCCGACCTTGACGTGACTCTCGACGACCAGCACGACGACTGGCGCCTCCTCCGAACTCGCGAGTCCGGACTCCACCAGTACGTCCAGGCGTACCTCGACCGCTGGGACCTCCTCGAGGACGCGTAGGCGGGCCATCGTCGGCGCGAGGGACCGGAGCCCGACAGACGGCCCCGGGCCGGGATACGACTACCGGCCAGGACTTCGGGTGCCAGTGGCGGCCCGGGACCGGGATACGACTACCGGCCAGGACTTCGGGTGCCAGTGGCGGCCCGGGACCGGGATAGTCGGCCGCCCCCAACCAAGGGCCCGCCTGGCGATGGCCGATAAACGCTTAACCCGGCGCGCCCCTCCGGGTGAGGTATGGACGTGGCTGTACTGGGTGCAGGTCCCGTGGGGCGACAGATCGCGCAGGTATGCGCGAGGGCGGGCCACGAGGTAAGTCTCCAGGACGACGACGCGAACGTCGTCATGGACGCCATCGACGACCTCGAACGCAACCTCGGCGAGGACCCTCCGACCGGATCACTGGACGCCGAGGCTCGCGAGGCGACGCTCGACGCCCTCGACGGGACGACGGGACTCGAGGCCGCCGCGGGAGATGCGGCGGTCGTCATCGAGACCGGGGGTGACGACGTGTCGACGATCCGGGACCGCCTCGCCGCCGTGGAGGAGGTGACAGACCGGGAGACGGTAATCGCGACCGGGTCCCATCCGATCTCGGTGACGGCCGCCGCAGCGGGCCTCCGACACCCCGACAGGGCCGTCGGGCTACACTTCCGTGATCCACTCGACTCCCCGCTCGTGGAGGTCGTGGTGGCAGATCAGATGGCCCGCGAGACGGCCGAGGCCGCCGTCGACTTCGTTGACGGTCTCGGTCTGCACCCGATTCTCGTCGGTGATACGGCCGGCGAGGTCGCCACCCGACTCGCGCTCGCCCAGGAGGTCGAGGCTATGCGCCTGGTCGAGGCGGGCGTCGCGGGCGTGACCGCCGCGGACGAAGCACTCACGGAGGGGTTCGAGGCACCTATGGGCCCCCTCGAGCGGGCCGACAGGGCAGGCCTCGATCACCGACTGTCGACCCTGGAGACCCTCGCGGAGGACCTGGGGCGGCGGTTCGAGCCCCCGGAGATCCTCCGGGACCTCGTTCGATCCGGCCGGACCGGCGCCTCGGCCGGCGAGGGCTTCTACGTCTGGGAGAACGAGGGACCGGTCGAGCCTGCACTCCCGGCGCCGGACCTGCCCCGGCAGGAGCACAGACGGGACGACCCTGGCCGATGACCGGGAGCGGCTCCCACGGGGACGCCGGTGCGTCCGACCCGGACATCGGGGACATCTTCGACCGGCTCGAAGAGCTGGCCGAATCCGTCGACAGCGAACAGGAGCGGGAACAGGTCGAAGCGGCGATGCAGCTGGCCGCCGACGCCTCGCAGTCCGAGGCTCCGTTCGGCCGTGTCGTCTGGGGCTTCGACCGTGCCGACGCCTCGGAGGCCCTGCTCGGGGCCTTCCTCTTCGGCATCCCGATGGCAGTCGAAGGCGGGACACAGGAAGTCGGGACCTTTCTCGTCGCCAATCCGATCTACTACGTCGGGACTGCCGTTTTTGCCCTGGTCCTCACGACGGGCCTACTGTACGTTGCAGAGATTCAGGACGTGCGCGTCAAGGACCGGCTCTTCGGTGTGATCCCCCAGCGGCTGGCCGGTGTCCTCGGCATCTCGTTCGTGACCGCGGTGGTGATGCTGACGGCGTGGGGCCGGGTCGACTGGACAGCACCCGCGCTCGCTTTGGCGAACGTCGTCGTTGCGTTCGTCCCAATGTCGGTCGGCGCCGCCCTCGGTGACATCATCCCGGGGAGTTGAGCGGCAGGCCGGGGACCTGATCGGCGGGGACCCTCGACGACCTGAAGGCCACCTGCGACGCGTTTGACAACCGTTAAAGGGACCGGTCGGATACGGGGTGGTATGAGTCAGGGCGAGCAGAAGCGAGGGCAGAAGTGCGTCACGTGCGGCATCAACATCGCCGGCACGAACGCCGCTGCGTTCAAGTGCCCCGAGTGCGGCCGCCAGATCTACCGCTGTGCGAAGTGTCGCAAGCAGAGCAACCTGTACGAGTGTCCGGAATGCGGGTTCACGGGGCCCTGACGATGGGAAAGGTAGCCGCCAAGATCAAAGTCATGCCGGAGACCCCGGAGGTCGACCTCGACGCGCTCCAGGAACACCTCGAGGGATCGCTCCCGGAGGGGGCGAAGATCCAGGGCTTCGAGCGCGACGACGTCGCCTTCGGCCTGGTCGCTCTCCTTCCGACCGTCGTCGTGCCCGACGACGCCGGCGGGACTGAAGCCGTCGAGGACGCCTTCGCCGGCGTCGAGGGCGTTGAGTCGGTCTCTGTCGAGAGCGTAGGCCGACTCTGAGCTCCGGAAGACGCCGTTTCTGTCACCATCGCGGCCGCCAGCCTTCGTGGTCGTAACGCACGATTTATAAGGCACACCGGACAATCACTCCGCAGGAATGCCGAACTCTAACGGTCCCCGACAGGGGACACGCCACAAGCTCCGGAACGAGCCCCGTGAGGGGGGCACCTCGCCGCCCCAGCGTGCCGTCGACACGTACGAGGAGGGCGAGCAAGTCCACCTCAAGATCGACCCGAGTGTCAACAGTGGCCGCTTCCACCCGCGGTTCGATGGTCACACGGGCACCGTCCAGGGGACCCAGGGCTCGGCCTACAGGGTGGCAATCACCGACGGCGGGAAAGAGAAGACCCTGATCGTCACCGCCGCCCACATGCGCCGGCAGGAATGACGATATTCAAGACCAAACTCGAGGAGGAGTACCTCACCATCGCGGAGACGAAGGAGATCCTCCAGGACCTCGAACTCGAGCGCGTCGAGGACGAGGATCGGGAGATGCGCTACGAACTCGCCCGCGCCATCGACCACGTCAACCGCTTTGCGGTCCTCGACCCCGAGGAGGCCCTGGAGTTCGTGGAGGCCCTCCTCGAACTGGAGAAGGTGGACGAGCCCACCGCCTACAAGATTGTCGACCTGAAACCCCAGGACAGGGACGAACTCAGATCGATCTACGCCCAGGAGCGGTACACGCTCTCCGGCGAGGAACTCGACGAGATTCTCGACGTCGTCAGGCAGTACGTCTGAGCCGGGCGGCCGGGGTTTAAGTAAGGCCCTGACATACTGTGTGGACATGACTGACGACGAGTCCGAGGAGGGGGCTGGGACGTCCCGGGAGCTCATCGTTCTCGACTACCTCCCCCACGGGCGGACGGAAGACGACCGCCCGCAGTACCAGAAACAGCCCCTGGCCTACGCCATGGGCACCGCCGACTTCAGCCTGTACGAGCTCGTCGTCGACGGGGACGCCGACGTGACGATCGGAGATGTAATCGACCTCGATGCGGTCGACTTCGTGGAACGGTGGCACGACGTCGAGTACGACGAGCTATCGAGTGGCGCCGCCTCCGAACTCGAGTACGCCGTCGAGGACCTCGTCGAGGACGAGGAGGAGCGGTTCGTCGACTTCTACAACGAGGCCCAGCCAATCACCCTGCGGCTGCACCAGCTCAATCTCCTGCCGGGTATCGGGAAGAAACTCCGGAACGCGATCCTCGACGACCGGGACCGCCAGCCCTTCGAGAGCTTCGAGGACCTCGAAGATCGGGTCAGTGGGTTGCACAGTCCCCGGGACATCCTCGTCGAGCGGGTCATGGAGGAGTTGCGCGAGGAGGACCTCAAGTATCGGACCTTCGTCGGTCGCGGGGGCGAGTGACGTGTCCTGGGAACGGGTGTCCCGACCTACGAGGGACTGACATGACCGGTCATGGACACCTCCCACTCGCGATGACCGACGTGACCCGCCGGACACTGGTATGACCGGCGAGGCAGACAGGGGGGCCACCTCCGGAGACAGGATCGGCCGGGATCCCGACGCCCTCCGTCGGCGAGCGGGCGTCGTGGGGGATCCACGCTTCGACCAGCACTTCCTCGTCGACGACCGCGTTCTCGATCGGCTGCCGTCCTACGCGAGCGAGGCCGACCTGAGCCACGTCCTCGAGATCGGCGCGGGGACGGGCGCACTCACCGATCGGCTCCTCGGAGTCGCCGCCCGGGTAACCGCGATCGAGCGCGACCCTCGCCTGGCGGAGTTCCTCCGGAATGAGTTCGCCGAACCGATCGAGGGAGGCCGGCTGACCCTCGTGGAGGGTGACGCACTCGAAGTCGAGCTCCCGTCGTTTACCAGTTCGATCTCGAACCTTCCCTACGCCGCCTCCAGTCAGATCGCCTTCCGGCTCCTTCCCCGCCGTCGCCCGATGGTTCTGATGTTCCAGCTGGAGTTCGCCGAGCGGATGGCAGCCGACCCCGGCGAGGATGGGTACGGCCGTCTCTCCGTCGCCGCGGCCCACTACGCCGACGTCGACATCGCCGAGCGGGTCCCCAGGGAGGCCTTCGACCCACAGCCGGCCGTCGAGAGCGCCGTCGTCCGGACGACGCCCCGCGAGCCGGACTACGAGGTTCCAGACGATGACTTCTTCCTCCGATTCCTCAAGGCCGTCTTCACCCAGCGCCGGAAGACGATGCGCAACGCGATCCGGAATACGGCCCACATCTCCGGACTGGCCGACCCCGATGCCGTCGTCGACGACGCCGACGAGGATCTCCTGGCTCGCCGCGCCGGCGACCTCGACCCCGCCGACTTCGCCGCCCTGGCCCGCCTCGCCTGGGCGGTCGGTGACCCTGGGGACGCTGCTGGCCGTTCCGGGTGATCACGAATGTTCGACCAGGACGACGACCAAGATGGCCACGAGGCCCACGACGACCAGGGGACCCACGACGGCCACGACGACCACGAGGCCCACGACGGCGGCGACGCCCAGGAGATCCACGACGGCCGCGACGCCCAGGGGACCCACGACGGCTGCGACGACAACGATGAGTCCTCGGACCCGGCCGACCGACGACACGCTCGTTTGGGGGAGGCCGACGGCGAGGGCGACGGCGGTGCTACCGCTGAGCGAAGCCGGCCCGCGCTCGCCGACCGCCGGGACCTGGACACCGTCTACCAGCCTGCGGAGGATTCGCGGCTGCTCGCCGACGCGGCCGTCGACGACGTTGGGGCCGAGGACTACGTCCTGGAGGTCGGCACCGGCTCGGGCTACGTCGCCGACCGGATCGCGAGCGAGACCGGCGCGACCGTGGTCGGCGTCGACCTGAACCGCGGGGCCTGCGAGGCGACTCGCGAGCGGGGAATCCCGATCGTCCGTGGCGACCTCGTGTCACCGTTCCGGGCCGACGCTTTCGACGTCGTGTGCTCTAATCCCCCGTACCTGCCGACCCCACCTGAGATGGAGTGGGACGACGCGATGGAGGCCGCGCTCTCGGGCGGGGTGTCCGGTCGGGCCGTCGTCGAGCCCTTCCTGGACACCGTGGGCCGCGTCCTCGCACCCGGGGGGCGCGCCCTTCTGCTCGTCTCCACGCTCACCGATCTGGACGCCGTCAAGGGGTACGCGGCCGAACAGGGCCTCGAGTCGTCGGTGCTCGCAGCGGAATCCCACCCCTACGAGCGCCTCGTCGTGTTCCGGCTGGTCCGGTCGCCTGAGGGAGCGAGGTCTCCGGGGAATATCCAGGGCGAGAATAACTAGTGCGCATTTTTCGAGATAGGAAATATTAAACTGCGTCATTTCCTATCTCCCGGCAATGACGCAGGTAGTATCCACGACGCCGGGTCTGTTTCCGTTACCCGACTGGGCGAAGGACGACCTCTCGAGCCTGAAGGGCCACCAGAAGGAGGACCTCGTCTCGGGCGAGGAGGGCGAGGCCGTCACCGGGGTCTACGAGGAGGCACGGGCCGACGTGATCGACATCCAGCAGGAAGCCGACCTCGACCGCGTCGTCGAGGGGCAGTTGCGCTGGGACGACATGCTCGCGCACCCGCTTGCCCTCCACGACGCCGTCGAGACGCGCGGAATCGTCCGGTACTACGACAACAATAACTTCTATCGGGAGCCGGTCGTGACCGACGCCCTCGACGCGGGCGGGGACGTCGCCGCCGAACTGGAGGCGGCCGCCGACCATGTCGAGTCGGGCCTCCAGGCAGTCCTGCCGGGACCGTACTCGCTCGCCGACCTTGCGACCGACGAACACTACGGGGACGAGGCGGACTTCCTCTCGGCCGTCGGCGACTTTCTCACTGGCGAACTCGCGGCGTTCCCGGCCATCGAGACGCTGTTCCTCCTGGAACCCTCGCTGGTCGAGCACCCGCCGGGGGAGGGAACCGACGAGCGCGCGAGTGTGGCCATCGACGCCGTCGCCGGCGCGACCGATGCAGAAGTCGTCGTCCACCCCTACTGGGGGGCCCTCGAGGAGCGGGTCTACGCCCACCTGCTCGATGCCGACGTCGACGCCGTGGGCTACGACCTCGTCGCCGACCCGGACGCGAACGTCTACAACGTCCAGGAGTACGGCGCAGCGCCGTCGGCCGCCCTCGGTCTGGTCGACGGCCAGAACACCCTCGTCGAGTCCCCGGACACCATCCGGGAGCGGATCGACTGGTTCCGGAACAGCACGCCGGCCGAGGACTACGAGACGATCTACGCCACCTCGAACACGGAGCTGTTCTACCTGCCGGTGAACAAGTTCGAAGCGAAGCTCGACGCCCTCGGTGCGGCGACGACGGAGGTGACGGCATGACGGACGCCGGCGATCGAGGGTCCGTGTCGGACAACGGTGCGTCCGGATCCGCCAATCCGGCGTCCGGGTCCGCTCCCCCAGGCACCCGCGAGCAGTTCCGCCCCCCGGATCATCCCCACGACCACTTCCTGCTCACGACGGTCGTCGGCTCCTACCCGAAGCCCACGTGGCTCCACCGCGCCAGAGACCGCTGGAACGACGAGGAGGCGAACTTCGAGGACGGGGACTTCGAGGAGGCAAAGAACGACGCCGCCCGCCTGATCACCGAGGAACACGAACGCTCGGGCCTCGACGTCGTCGTCGACGGCGAGATGCGCCGGAACGAGATGGTCGAGTACTTCGCCCACCGGATCGACGGCTACGAGTTCAACGGCCGGGTGAAGGTCTGGGGCCACAACTACTTCGACAAACCCTCCGTGGTCGACGAGGTCGAGTACGGCGAGCAGTGGCTCGTCGACGAGTACGAGTTCACCTCCTCGGTGGCGACCCAGCCGGTGAAGGTGCCGATCACCGGCCCCTACACGCTCGCCCGGTGGTCCTTCAACGAGGTCTACGAGGACGACGAGGAGCTCACCTACGAGCTGGCTGACCTGGTGAACCAGGAGATCGAACAGCTCGTCGACGCGGGTGCCCGGTACGTGCAGATCGACGAACCCGCACTCGCGACGACCCCCGACGACCACGCCATCGTCGGCGAGGCCCTGGAGCGCATCGTCGCCGACCTCCCCGAGGACGTCCGGCTCGGCCTCCACGTCTGCTACGGCGACTACTCCCGCATCTACCCGGAGATCCTCGACTACCCGGTCCACGAACTCGACCTCGAACTCGCAAACGGCGACTTCGACCAGATCGGCGTCTTCGCCGGCGAGGAGTTCACGAAGGACTTCGCGATGGGCGTCCTGGACGTGCACGTCGCCGAGGTCGAGTCCGTCGAGGAGATCAAGTCGAACATCCTGCAGGGCCTCGAGGTGGTCCCGCCCGAACGCCTGACGATCTCGCCGGACTGCGGCCTGAAGCTGTTGCCCCGGGAGATCGCCTACGCGAAGATGGCGAACATGGTCGAGGCCGCCCGCGAGGTCGAGGCCGACCTCGATGCCGGCCGGATCGACTTGGACGCCCCGGCTGCGTCGGCCGACGACTGACCGCCACCTCGCGGGGGCAGCCCGGGTCGTCGTCGATCGCCCCGCTCTTGGGCCCGGATTTCAAACGTCCTCCGATACCTGCCTCCTCCCACCCGAAACGTCCTCCGATACCTGCCTTCTCCCACCCGAAACGTCCTCCGATACCTGGCTTCTCCGAACCGGAACTCCCCCACGATGTCTGCCTTCTCGCCAACCTTTACGTGCGCCCCAGCCCGGGTTTCGAACACGATGGCAATCGACCCCGAGTTCGAAGAGAACCGCGACGTGGCCGAAGAGCACGAGGGGCACAAGGTCTGGGGGCCCGTCGACGAGCCAGAGACGCTGGGCATTCACGGGACCCACGTGGCCGTCGACTTCGACATTTGCATCGCGGACGGCGCGTGTCTCGAGGACTGCCCCGTCGACGTCTTCGAGTGGGTGGACACACCGGACCACCCCGAGAGCGAGATCAAGGCCGACCCGACCCACGAGGATCAGTGCATCGACTGCATGCTCTGCGTGGACGTCTGTCCGGTCGACGCCATCGACGTCGATCCCGGTCGCGCCGGCCGGCTCTAGTTGCGCGGGCGCCGCGAGTTCGACACCATCCGGATTTTGATCGCCCGTTCTCGTCACGACGCGTCTTCGCAGCCAGGGCATCCGATACGCCCCGATCGGTGCGGATGGTTCTGGGGCACCACCGTGTCGGCAGGACCTGCCGGTTCCCCCCCCCGAAAGGCACCAATGTGCCGACGGTCACCGGCCGTCGTAGTACGAAACACTTAGGCCCGTTTGGGTGCCGGTTTGAGACAGGCAACATCATGCGAACAGTAGTCCTGACCAAAGGCGTCCCGGACTTCCGCGAGGGGGTCGTCTCCTTCGACGAGGACGGCCACCTCCAGCGCGGTGAGACGCCGACGGTGATGAACCCGAACGACAAGCACGCACTCCGGGCAGCCCTCCAGACGAAGGTCCGACACGGAAGCAACGTGACCCTGATGAGCATGGGCCCGCCGGGCTACAAGGAGATCCTCCAGGAGGGCATGCGAGACGTCTACGCGGACGACCTCTATCTCCTGTCGGACCGGGAGATGGGTGCCGCCGACACCTGGGCGACGGGCATCACCGTCGCGACCGGCATCGACCATCTCGAGGAGCGCCCGGACCTGATCGTCGCCGGCTTCAAGACCGCCGACGGGGAGACCGGCCACACCGGCCCGCAGACGAACTGGTGCTTCGAGATCAACCAGGAGTTCCCCGACTACCCCCTCCTCACGCACGTCATCGCGATGGACATCGACGAGGACGAGGGGAAAATCCGGGCGAAGCGGCTCGTCGAGGGCGGTGTCTCCGAGATCGAGACCGTCGAGGCCGACCTTCCGGCCTTCGTCGTCACCGACGAGGAGTACGAGAGCAACTTCCGGAAGGCCGAGTACCGACTCCGGCACAAGGACCTCCGGGCCGAGACCAGGGAGCGGGCCGAGAACTACGAGGACCACCTGACCGTGTTCGACCACGAGGACCTGAATCTGGACCCCGACTTCATCGGCCTCGACGGCTCCCCGACGATCGTCGCCGGCGTCGACCCGATCCCGAAGGCCCCATCCGAGCGGGAGGCCACGACGGTCGACCCCGCAGACGACGAGGCGATGGGCGAGGTCTTCGAAGCGATGGCGGACTACGCGGCGGGTGACTGACGATGGTCGACATCGACCCGACCGACCTCGATATCGCCGAACTCGGCCCGAAGATCAAGGACGTCGACGACCTGGCCGAACTCGAACAGATCCTGGCCAAGGAAAAAGAAGGCGAACACCGTGACGCCGTCGAGACCCTCGTCGAGGACCGCATCGAGAAGGTCCGGGCGGAGGGTGGCGGGATCGATCCCGACCACGTCGACCTGACCGACCTCACCATCGCCGAGCTGGCGAACATGGTTCGGGACATCGAGGATCTCTCCGCCCTCGAGGACATGCTCGAGCGGGAGGCCGAGGGCAAGGACCGGAAGGGCGCGAAGCGACAACTCGAGAACCGAATCGAGAGCCTCCAGGAGGACATCGAGGGCGAGGGGGAGGCGGTCGAGTACGTCCCGCCAGAGGAGAAGTACCCGGACCTCTCCCACCCGACCGCGGACAAGCAGTACATCGAGGGGACCGTCGACGGCCACTACGAGGACATCTGGGTCTACTGCGAGACCCAGCAGGGCGAATTCCTCGACGTCTCCAGGGAGATGCTGGGGAAGGCCCGGGAACTGATGGACCAGTACGAGGAGGACTACGGCGACCACGAGGACGTCGTCGCTGTCGTCATCGGCTCCGACGTCGAGGCCCTCGCCGAGGAGGCAATCGCCTACGGTGCCGACAAGGTCGTCTACCACGACGACGAGCGCCTCGACCGCTTCCGGCACAAGCCCTACACCGAAATCTTCTGTCACGCCTGTCGCGACTGGGACGTCGACTGGCGCGACTACCACGAACCCCGGTACACGGTCTTTCCGGCGACGAACAACGGCCGGGACCTCTCCGCGCTGGTCCAGGGCGAACTCGACTCCGGGCTCGCCTCGGACTGTTCGGACCTCTACATCGAGAACGTGAACATTTCCAACCCGGCGAAGACCGGCAAGCCCGGCGAGACGGTCACCTTCGAGAAGGTGCTCCACATGCCGCGGCCGGACTTCTCGGGCTTCGAGTACTCGACCATCCTCTGCATCGACAAGCCCCACCGGGACTTCCACCCCCAGGGCGCCTCGGTCATTCCGGGGACCTTCGACCTCCCCGAGCCGGACCACGACCGAGAAGGCGAACTGATCGAACACGATATCGACCTGCCCGAGGACTGGTTCCAGATCGAGGTCACCGAGTACGACCAGCTCGAGGAGGGCGTCGACCTCACCGGGTACGACGTCGTCGTCGCGCTGGGCCGTGGGATCGGCGACCAGCCGACCGAGGGTATCGAACTGGGCCTGGACATGGTCGACGCCTTCGAGGACGCCGAACTGGGCCTGTCCCGAGGGGTGATCACGGCCTCCTACCAGTTCGACAGCCACGTCGAGCAGTACGTCACGCTGGAGCGTCAGGTCGGCGAGTCCGGACAGGTCGTCGAACCCGACGTCTACATCGCCGCCGGCATCTCCGGGGCGGTCCAGCACAAGGTCGGCATGGACGAGTCGGATACGATCGTTGCGATCAACTCCGATCCCGACGCCGACATCAAGGACTACTCGGACTACTTCATCCCCGGGGACCTCTTCGACGTCCTGCCGCGACTGACTGAAGCTCTCGAATCGGGCGACTTCGCGACGGCCCTCCAGGAGGCCAGCGATGACTGACGACGACGAGCACTACGAGGCGGTCGTCGTCGGGGCCGGTCCCGGCGGTGCCGCAGCGGCGGCAGCCCTGGCACGGCAGGACGTCGAGACGCTGGTCATCGAACGCGGCGTCGAGGCCGGCTCGAAGAACGTCTCGGGTGGCCTCCTCTTCGCCGAGGAGTCCGCTCCCTACACGATCGACGACCTCTTCCCCGGGTTCCGCGAGGCGGCCAGCGAGCGCCCGATCACGGAATCTTACATTCACAACGTCGCCGGCACCCGGACGAAGACCTTCGACCTGGAGCGGATTCACCACCACGATACCGCGTGGTGTGACTCGGTCCTCCGGCGGACGATGGACTCCTGGCTCGCCGAGCGGGTCCACGAGATGACGCGGGCGACCGGCGGCGGCGTCCTCGAGGGTGTCCGCGCCAGCGGGCTCCTGCGGGACAACGGCGAAATCGTCGGCGTCACCTTCGACGAACTCGACCCGATCACCGCGGACGTCATCGTCGCCGCGGACGGGGTCAACTCCGAACTCGCCCGCGATGCCGGGCTGATGGACTGGGAGGAGCCCGACGAGTGGTTCCAGGGCGTCAAGGCCGTCGTCGACATGCCCGCCGACGTCATCGAGGAGCGCTTCGACGTCCCCGCCGAGGGTGGGGCCTCCCATCTGTTCTCCGGGGACCTCTTCGAGGGGGTTCGCGGCGGCGGGTTTCTCTACACGAACGAGGACACCCTGTCGATCGGGACCGTCTTCCACCTGGACTCACTCGCGGCCGAACGCGCCGAGCCCCAGGACCTCCTGGACAACCTCCTGCGCCACCCGCTGCTCGACCAGTGGTTCCAGGGCGAGTACACCGAACTCGAGTACTCCGCGAAGCTCGTGCCGGACTCGAAGAAGGTCGCGAACCCCTCGCCCCACCTGGGTCGCCTCCTGCTCGTCGGCGACGCCGCCGGCCAGATGCAGGCCCAGGGCCCCATCATCAAGGGCATGAACCACGCCGTCACCGCCGGCGGCCTCGCTGCCGAGGCCTTCCAGGAGGCGAAGACCCGCGGCGACAGCGGCCTCGCGGGCCAGCTCTACGAACAGAAGCTCGAAGCCGAGGGCGTCATGGCGAAGCTCCGGCCGGCCCGGTACCGCTACACCAGCCCGATCACCGAGAACGACGCCGTCAACGCGCTGAACCGCGCCATCGTCGACTCTCCGATCGGCTCGGTTGGGCTGAAGGTCTTCGGCGGTCTCGTCGAGCGGGCCTTCAACTCGCCGTTCGTCCTCGGGATGATCCCGGACACGAAGCTGTCCTACAACGTCCTGCCCGAGCGGATCGGCCAGGTCCTCGGGGAGCCGATCGACGCCTCGAACGACATCGAGACGCCGGCACTCGACGATCGTATCGGCGACCTCACCTACGACGTCGGGGACCCCCACATCGAGTTGCAGGACACCGCCTACGAGGCCTCCGGCACCGCCGTCACGGCCTGTCCGGTCAGCGCCGAGGGCTTCGGCGGCGGCTGTTACCGCGACGAGTGGGTCGAAACCGACGGCCGCGAGGAACACCTCGTCAGCCTCGATACCCAACCCTGCGTCGAGTGTGGGACCTGTGCCGTCGTCGCCGACACGCACTGGGAGCACCCCGCCGGCGGCAAGGGCGTCGAGTATACCCAGGGCTGAGGGCCCGCGATCGGGCCCCACCCGGTCGCCGGAGTCGGACCGGACCCTGCATCGGCCGATACCGGCCGAATGCCGACGGCTTATGGCCCTGGGACCCCTAGTTCCGGTCGATGAGTGACCCACCGCCTCCCGAGCGTTTCGAGGAGCGCATCTGGGACCTCCGCGAGCGGGCGGATCGGGACGTCGCTGCGTTCGACCCACCCAGCGACCCGCCGAATCCCGACGAGGCGATGACATACCTGACCGAGGGTGCCGGCCCGGCCGTTGCGCTCTACGTCGAGGCCCGGACGGGCGACCATATGCTCCACTTCCCGCCCGATCAGTACCACGCCCTCGAGGGGGCGATGAACGACTGGTTCGACATCTACGCAGGGTGTTACGGGGTCGATCTGGAGGCCGACTTCGTGATCCGGACGGCCGCGGAGGCGCTGCTCGACACGGAGAACATCCACGACGTGGCGCGGGTGCTGACGGGCGTGCCCGGCAGGTGAGCAGTTCGATCGGGGGACGACTCACCCTGGTTGTGGGTAGTAGTGGGCAATAGTCTCTAACCGAGTCATACTACCAGCGCCCTTGAAGCCCGACGCCGAGGACTTGCGGACGAACGTGACCGACGATCGGGGACGGATCTATCTCGGGTCCGAGTACGCGAACACGCGCGTGACGATCACGGTGGTGGACGTCGAATCCGACCGTCCGGACGCGGAGAAACTGCCAACGGCCTATCAGGACGCGTCGGATAGCGCCGAGACACTCGCCGAGGCCTGTGAGGGACCGGCGACTGGAGCGTGGACCGGACTCGACGAATGACCGAGGAGGGGAAGGAGGTTGTGCTTCGACGAGGCGACATCGTCACAGTCAGGCCCGGCCCGGCAGATGGTCAGGAGATGGAGAAGTTGCGGCCAGCCCTCGTCGTCCAGACCGACGTCGGGAACCAACACTCGAGCACCACTATCGTCGCACCGACCACCGGGACCGACCGGGGGTATCCGTTCGAAGTGCGCGTCGAGGCAGGGGACTCGCCGTTCGAGACGGATTCTTCGATTCGACTCGATCAGATCCGCGTCGTCTCCATCGGACGCCGCATTCACTCCGTCGTCGGGACTCTCGATTGCGCGACGATGGACGAGGTTGGCCAGGCCATGAAAGGCGAATCGGTCCAGAACGCCCTCGGCCCGCTCTCTGGAGTCGAAACTGACACATCCGCAGACAGCCTGAAAGCCCTCGGCCCGCTCTCTGGAGTCGAAACTGACACATCCGCAGACAGCCTGAAAGCCCTCGGCCCGCTCGTGCGCTCTGAGCGGGATATCCTCGGTCGCTCCGCAGGCTCCGCTCCCTCGGATAGTTGCCCGCTCAGAGACACACGAGCGGGCCTCGCCCTTTCATTCC
>JAZKTI010000289.1:0-2940 GCA_036625635.1 Haloarculaceae archaeon | reverse complement strand
GTCGTCGACGTCGACCCCGACGAACTCCGTCAGTTGACCGGTCGGGACGAGAAGGACGACGACGCGCTCCGGAGCGACCTCTTCGATCTGGGGATCGAGTTCGAGGGCTGGACCGAGGACGATGAGATGCAACTCGAGTTCGCCCCCGACCGCCTCGACCGCCTCTCCGTGGAGGGGATCGCTCGCTCCCTGCGCTACCACTACGGCGACGACCGCGGGGTCTACGTCCCCTCGACGAACGACGCCGAGTGGACCATCGAGGTCACAGACCAGCCGCCGGAGCGCCCCTACGTCACCGGCGCCATCGTTCGAGGGCTGGCCATGGACGACGACGCCCTGGCGTCGCTCATCCAGGTCCAGGAGAAACTCCACGCCACCATGGGCCGGGACCGGGCGAAGGGCGCCATCGGCGTCCACGACCTCACGATGCTGAAGGGGGCTCCCGCGACGAGTGACGGGGGATCCGGCGTCGGGAAGTCCATCCGCTACACGGCCGTCGAGCCCGATGGAGAGTCCTTCGTCCCGCTGGACGCCGACGCGGAGATGACCCCAGCGGAGGTCCTCACCGACCACCCCATCGGCCCGACCTATGGCCCCCTCGTCGCGGACTTCGAGCGTTACCCGGCCATCTACGACGACATCGGGCTGTTCTCGTTCCCACCGGTGATCAACGGCCGCCGGACCGAGGTTACCACCGGCTCGCGGGACCTCTTCGTCGAGATGACGGGCACCGACCAGTGGACGATCGACCACATGCTGAACATTGTCTGCTACGCCCTCTCGGCCCGCGGCGGCACCGTCGAACACGTCGACGTCGTCTACGCCGACGAGGCGCCCGGCGAGAACGCCGGCCAGCGCCTGCCCAGGCCGGACTTTTCCACCAAGACGAAGACGGTCACGCACGACCGCACGGAGTCGATCATCGGCGTCGACTTCGACGAGGAGACGGTCGTCGACTGCGCGGAACGGGCGGGGCTGGACGTGACCCCGACCGAGACCGGTGCCGGCGATGACGCCTACGCGGTCGAGATCCCACCCTACCGCGTGGACGTCCTCCACCCGCTGGACGTCATCGACGACATTGGGCGAGCCTACGGCTTCAACGACCTCGAGCCGGTCTACCCGGACGTCTCGACGGTCGGCAAGCGCCACGGCCGGACCCGGCTCGAGGACGCCGCCCGGAACGCCCTCGTTGGCCTCGGCTTCGAGGACCTGCTGAACTTCCACATGATCAACGAGGCCGAGACCTTCGATCGGATGAACCTCGCCAGGCCCCATCAGGGCGACGAGCGTGGAACCGGCAGCGAGGGCGGAAGCAGGAGCGGACGCGGAATCGGCGACACCGCATCAGATGTCGTCGGTGCCGGCCTCCCAGTCACCATCCGCGAGCCCTATAGCGAGGACTACACCATGCTCCGGACCTGGGCGCTGCCCTCGCTGCTGATGGTCCTGGAGAACAACACTCACCGCAGGTATCCCCAGGACCTCGCCGAGATCGGCCTGGCGGCCGAACTCGACGACTCAGAGAACACCGGAGTCGCCGAGCACCGGACCGTCGCGGCCGTCATCGCGCGAGCCGAGGCATCCTACGAGGGCGCCAAGGCCCGCCTGCAGGCGCTGACCGCGGCCTTCGACGCGCGCCTCGAGACGCCGCCGACCGAGCACCCGACGTTCATCACCGGCCGGGCCGCGGACGTCGTCGCCGACGGCGACAGGGTCGGCGTCATCGGCGAGGTCCACCCCGAAGTGCTCGTCGAGCACGACCTCGAGGTACCGGTGGCGGCCTTCGAGCTGCGGTTGGACGCGCTGGCGTAGGGGCCTCTCGCCCCTCGCTCAGGCACTCGCCTCGTAGCCGGCGTCCTCGACGGCTACGACCAGTTCCTCGACGCGAACGTCCCCGCTGACGCTCGCCTGTTCCTGTTCCCGGTCGGCGGTCGCGGATTCAACCCCGGAGACACTCTCGAGCGCCTCGACGACGCTCGCCTCGCAGCCCTCGCAACTCATCCCGTGGACGGTGATCGTTCGCTCCATGGGAGTCTCTGACGTCGCCAGAGGCTTTGGCCTTCCGTCTGCTTCACTCGACCCCGAGCCAGGCGAGCGTGTCGTTCGCGAGGCGCTCGTGGGCGACGTCGTAGGCGGTCCCCGAGGGTTCGTCGCCAGCCTGGCCGCGGTAGTCGGCGAACTGGGTGTGGTTCACGCCCGAGAGCGAGACTGCGGTCCGGTCGGCAGGCAACCGCTCGGTCGCTGCCCGGTAGGCTTCGCGGTCCAGTACCGTGTCGGCCTCGCCCGTGACCGAGAGGATCCGGAGGTCGGCGTCGCGCAGGTCGACGTCGCAGTAGGAGGCAAGCAGCACCACCCCCGCAAGGCGGTCGCCGGCATTCCGGGCGTAGCGACACGCGGCGACGCCGCCAAGGGAGTGCCCGCCGACGTACCACCGGTCGACCTCTGGGTGACCGGCGAGGGCGGTGTGGCCCGCCCGGTGGTCGAGCAGGGCCATATTGAGTGGCATGTTCGGGACGACGACAGTGACGTGTCCCTGCTCGACGAGCGGGGCCAGGGACGCGATGTAGGCGTCGGGATGGACGCGGGCGCCGGGGTAGAGGACCAGGCCGACGTCTGTGGGGTTCCCGGTCGGGCGCATGACGTACCCGCCCCCGTCGGTCCGGTTGAGGGCAACGTCGGTGTCGGCATCGACGGCCGCGATGCCCTCTTCCTGGCCGTGGTAGGGGGTGCCGAGCCAGATGGCCGCTGCCGCGCCGGCGAGCAGTGCCAGGACGGCGATCCAGACGAACGCTCGCCTGGCCTGACTCCGGAGGACGCGGCCTCGGGGACCACCGAGCATGGGCCAAGTCAGGAGCGGCGGGGGTATGGACCTACCGGAGGGGCGTGGACTCCCTGCGCAGGCGTGGTCCGACCTGGGCTGGCGTGGACCCCCTGCGC
>JAZKTI010000018.1:0-17856 GCA_036625635.1 Haloarculaceae archaeon | reverse complement strand
TCGCGCATCTCCTGGTGGCCCTCGTCGGGGATCACCTGGGAGGGCGTGACGACGACGGACTCGCCGGTGTGAATGCCCATCGGGTCGAGGTTCTCCATGTTGCAGATGATGATGCAGGAGTCGTCGGCGTCGCGCATGACCTCGTACTCGAGTTCGATCCAGCCGTCGATGGACTCCGTGATCATCACGCGGTCGTCCCGCGAGAGGTTCAGCCCCTTCCGGACCGCGTCCTTCAACGCCGCCATGTCGCCGATGACCCCGGACCCCGCCCCACCCAGCGTGTAGGTCGTCCGCATGATGACCGGGAGGCCCCCGACGGCCGCGACCGCGTCCTCGACCTCGTCCATGGACCCGATGGTGACGGACTCGGGAACGGGTTCGCCGATGGACTCCATCCGCTGGCGGAACTGGTCGCGGTCCTCGGTCGCGTAGATGGTGTCCAACGGCGTGCCCATGACGTCGACGTCGTACTCCTCGAGGATCCCCTCCTCGGCGAGTTCGGCTGTGACGTTCAGCCCCGTCTGGCCGCCCAGACCGGCGATCACCCCGTCCGGCTCCTCGGTCGCGATGATCTCGGCGATGGCCTCGGTCGTGATCGGTTCGATGTAGACCCGGTCGGCCATGTCGGGATCGGTCATGATCGTCGCCGGGTTGGAGTTGACCAGCACGACTCGGGCCCCCTCCTCACGGAGCGCGCGGCAGGCCTGTGCGCCGGAGTAGTCGAATTCGGCCGCCTGGCCGATCTTGATCGGGCCGCTGCCGATGAGCAGGATCGTCCTGTCCTCGTCGGACTGGTCCGTCATTGTGCACCCGGAGTCAGGGTATCGTAATAAGCCCGGCGAAAGATTGCGAACCTCGAAACCTATTTGCGAATATCGAATTGTAAACGGGTGTCACGGGAGGGGCTGGCAGGGTGGTGCGGCCTGTGTCGGGTGCTGGTCAGTACACTGGACTTTCGGGCCGTTGGGTCTTTCGGTGTCGGAGTGGTGTGGGTGATGATGGCGTTTGGTGATCAAAACTGGGGGTCTTGACCCGAGTCGAATTGTTTAATCTACTCAATCAGGTTCTGGAACCGCGTAGATTATTTCTGGTCCCTTTAGAAGCCTGCAGTTTCCAGGTACTGGTAGTTCACGAATCACCGCGAAACGTCTGTACCCCTGGACCCGTTCTCATGAGGTCTTGCTTCCAGTGGCACCGCAACCACCCCGAAAGCCCTCGGCCCGCTCTCGTGTCTCGTGACCTGGACCGCAACCACCCCGAAAGCCCTCGGCCCGCTCGCGGCTGCTAGCTCGTTGCGCTCCTCGGCCCTCGCTCCTCTCGGGCCTGCGGTGCTTACATCGCTACCAGCCGCGAGCGGGCCTCGCCCTTTCATTCCTCCAGGTTTCCGAATTTCGAGTGGGCCTGAGCATCCGGAATATGCCAAGCGACCTGCAAACTTCCTCTCCTGGTGGAATGAAAGGGCGAGCCTCGGTGCCGGGACCTGAGCGGGCCCTACCCGAGCGAGCGTAGCTAGCGAGGGTATCCCGCTCAGGTCCCGGGAGCGAGGCGAGGGCTTTCTGGCTGGTTGCGGTCGAGTGCAGGCAGAGTCACGTATTGCCCCGATACCGAACGATCGGAACGACACACCCCACTCAGGGTTTCACAGCCCGGAGCATCCAGGCGTCGGGTGTCTCGCGCGTCACCTCGAAGGGACGAATATCGCCCGGCAACACACCAGACACCTCCGCCAGGAACGTCCGAACTGGCTCGGGATCGCGGTCACTCACGAGCGCGAACTCCTCGCCGGACTCGAGGCTGACCCACTGCCTCTCGACCAACTCTCGGCGCTCCTCGGGATGGACGCCGCGAAGATCAACGGCGCCCGAGGCCACCTCCACCTCACCGACGGT
The DNA here is from genome assembly GCA_036625635.1 of Haloarculaceae archaeon. Taxonomy (GTDB): domain Archaea; phylum Halobacteriota; class Halobacteria; order Halobacteriales; family Haloarculaceae; genus JAZKTI01. Next base: position 15,967 of record JAZKTI010000018.1, on the reverse strand, counting down.
TTCCATCGCGCTCCTCACGGCCCCGGCCAACTCCGTGACAGCGTCTGGCACGGCACCCGGTTTCGGCGTTCCCTGGAGTTCCTTGCTGAAGGGCAGTTCCACCAGCGTCTCGGCCGCCAGCTCGTCGAGGGCGCCCTCGCCGAAGAGTTCGTTCGGCTCGCCACAGTGCTCGCAGACCACCCCGCGCATGTTCACGACGGCCCCCAGGACGGGAATCCCGTTGTCGCGGAACAACTCGACCGTCCGCCGGGTGTCGCTCACGCTTGCGTGGAAGGGGGTCGTGACGACCACGACGCCGTCGACGGGCACCTCCTGGAGCGTGGTCAGGACGACGTCGCCCGTCCCCGGGGGGAGGTCGACGACGAGCGTGTCGTCGTTCGTCCACGCGGTGTCGTCGAACAGTTCCGAGACCGCGTCGTGGGCCATCGCACCGCGCCAGGCCAGCGGCGCGCCCGACTCCATCAGGCCGACGCTCATCACCTCGAGGCCGGCCGTCCTGATCGGGAGCGGGTGCCCCTCCTCGCTGGAGTGGACCGGCCCGGAGACGTCGAGGAGCTCCGGCGCGTTCGGGCCGTAGACGTCGGCGTCGAACAGGCCCACCTGTGCATCGCTTGAGAGCGCGCAGGCGAGGTGGGTCGCGACGGTCGATTTGCCGACCCCGCCCTTCGCGCTCGCGACGGCCACGATGGCATCGAAGCCGCCGACGCCACCGCCGTCTTCGCCGGTGCTCGCGGTCACCCGCTCGACCGTGACGCCCTCGACCGCCTCGACGTCGTCCACGGCCGCCAGCATCGCGTTGACCACCTCGTCGGCGGTCCGGGCGTCCCCCTCCCGGAGGTCGGCCTCGAGGGTCACGCGCCCCTCGTCGGTCACCTGGATGTCCTCGACGAACCCCGCCTCGAAGACCGAAATGTCGGCCTCGGGGTCGCGAACGCGCCGGAGGGCGGCCTCCACGCGGTCGTCGAGCGGCGCCTCCACGCTGTCCGAGAGCGGGGCCTCCTCGCGGTCGTCGAGCGGCGCCTCCACGCTGTCCGAGAGCGGCGCCTCCTCGCGGTCCTCACGCGGCACCTCCACTCGGTCGTCGAGGGAACCCTGCTCGGCCGCGGGGCCCGAACTGCTCTCCTCGCCGGCCCCTGGCTCCTCCGGACTCACAGGTCCGGCCTCCGGTTGAGCCGGTCCTCGCCGGGCAGCGTCGTGCCCTCGTCGATCCCCCCGCGGAACTGCCGGCGGAACCGCCCCGGTTCGACCGCGAGGGCTCGCTCCGCGGTCTGGGCGACCAGGTTGGCCTCGTCCCGGCGGAGGTCCTCGAGTGCCGACCGGGCGCGGTCGTCGTCGATGCCGCCGAGGAGGTGGGCGGCCCACTCGCGCACGCGCTCGCTCTCGTCCTCGGCCTGGACGAGGAGGGGATCGAGGGCGTCCTCGCCGCGGTGTTTGAACAGTGAGATCGCCGCGTTTCGACGGACGGCGTGGTGGTCGTCGTCGAGCGCCTCCTCGATGGCGTCGCCGTGGGCGTCGGGGTCGAGGTGGTCGAGCGCGATGACGGCCTCCGCGCGAACCCACGGATCGTCGTCGGCCAGCAGCGACCGGGCGACGGCGCCGGCCTGGTCCCTGCTGCCCTCGCCCGCGGCCCCCTCGCCGAGGTTGCCAAGCACCTCGACGGTGAACTGGCGGACGTCGGCGTCCGGGTCCTCGGTCGCAGCCGCCGTAAGCGCAGCCAGTGCCAGGTCTCCCTCGTGTCGGGGGGCTCCCAGGGCCAGCGCCGCCCGCCGTCGTTCCACCACGTCACCATCCTCGAGGGTCGCGACGACCGCCTCTGTGGTCGCGTCCTCCAGGGGTTCGGTGTCGCTGGCGGTCAGTTCGCGCGGGGTCGCCTCGCCGATGGTGACGTCCGAACGGGAGACCTCGATGTCCTCGAGGGCCTCGATATTGCTGTCGAAGCCCGGACTCCGCTCGGGTTCCAGCTGTGGGTCCGGCGGGCCGTCGGTGGCCTCCTCGGGGTCCCTCACGCCGGATCACCGCCGGTCTCGGTCGGCGGGCGGTCCACGCCGCCGCGGGCCAGGACCACGACGGCCAGGCAGACTGCGATGGCACCCCCGGCCGAGGCTCCGGTGCCCCCGGCGAACAGGAGTGCGACGGCCGCGAGCCCTGTGGGGGTCCTGAGCCGGGCGGCCGCCGCGCCGGCAACGGCCAGGCCGCCGAGTCCCGCGGCCACGAGCACCAGCGGCGTGCCGACGACGCCGAGGCCCACGAGCAGGACCGCGCCGAGGACGAACGGCGCGGCCGCGGCGGCGGTCACGACTCCACCTGCCGTGGCACCACCCACGAGCCAGTCCCGGGACCTGGTGGGGAAGAAGACCGGTGACGCGGCCGCCCCGAGCAAGGCGAGGTGGCTCCCGAGGGGCCGCAGTGTGCCCGACGAGACGCCGAGTGCGCCGGCGAGCGAGGCGACCGCGCCCGCCAGGAGGAGGCCACCAGTCGCCACCTGGGTCCGGGTGGGCGCCAGAGCAGCTGTGTCCGCAGTCCCGGGTCCGATCGCCGAGAGAACCACAATGGCAGCCCCAGCTGGCATGGCGACCGCTGCGGGGACTAGCGCACCCGGTGTGCCGGTTGCGAGAAGTCCAAAGACCCCGATGAACAGGAGTCCAATCCCTGCGACGGAGTCGCGCTCGCTCGCCCCGAGGACGAGCGCGGCGATGGCGGGCCCCGCGAGTCCGATTGGGGTGAGTGCGTCGCCAGCCGCCGCGAGATCGACCGGTGCCGTCCCGGGGGCGTTCGCGCCGATCCGGGCGAGTGTCGGGAGGACCGCAAGGAAGGCGGCACCGACGATCGCCCCGCGTCGCCAGTCGCCGACCGTCCCCGGAAGGCGACGTCGGGATTTCCTCTCGACCTGTCGCCTCGATCGGTCGACGGTGGATTCACTCATGGGTCCTCCTCCCCCCGGATCATCCCGAGTCACCTCCACCCCGACGGCCATCGTCGCCTCCACGGGTGTCTCCAGGCTTCCCTTCACCGCCGCCCCCACCGTCAGACGGGGTGGGCTCGAGTTCGAACTCGCCGGCCTGGCGGCGCTGGCCGAGGTCGGCCTGTTCGGCCTGGATCAGACGTGCCAGGAGATCGCCCAGGTCGCCGTAGATGTCAGTCCCAACCTCCTCCAGGAGGCGCTCGCAGACGCCAGCCGCGACGTAGGAGAGATGACGGTCGAGGAGGTCGAGGCGCGCCGCGGCGGCACCGGGTTCACCGAGGGCCTCCCGCCGGGCGAGGTAGGCGGCAAACTCCAGCTGGAGCGGGAGTGCGTCGTGGTTGTCCCGATCGTCCCCGTCGACGCCGAGGCCGAAGAACTCGTAGGCCCGCGCCAGGTCGAGGTTGACGTCTCCCCAGGACGCCTCGGGCCGGTAGGTCGACTCGTACAGCGGGACCGGCGGGCCGTCGCTGGCCAGGCTCCCGTCCGTCCGGTCCTCGTATGTCGCAAAGCCGATCACGAACAGGTCGTTGTAGCGGGCACAGAGCGTTTCGAAGTCGTCGTCGGTGACGAGTTGGGTAGATTCGCCGGCGCCATCTGGGGCCGGGAGGTCGACGATTGTCGTCTCGGCGAGCTCGGCCGCATCCCCCGCCAGCCGGCCGTCGGCGGCCGCCGCGTGGAGGGACTCGTCGGGGTGACGAAATCCTCGCGCGAGCAGGCTGTAGAGGCCGCCCCGGGCCACCGCATCCCGATCGACCGATTCGGGGTCGATGGGGTCATCCTCGGACGGTTCCCGATCGTCGGTGAGGGCGCTGCCGCTGGCACTCGGCTCGTCCGGGGGTGTCGACCCGTCCCCGGGAGCCGAGGCATCCGGTCCGCCACTCACGAGCCGCCACCTCCGCCGCCGGTGGATCCATTACCCGATCCAGACTGCCGAGCGTGGCGGATGCCGTAGAGGGTCACCGCAACTACCGCGACCACTGCGATGCCGGCGACCGCCCAGAGGATGCTCGCGAAGGGTGGTCCCTCCTGGCCCGGACCGAAGGGCATGTGGTACCAGTCGCTGACGGCCTTCCGGCCGGAGCGTTCCATGGCGGACCCGTTCCAGACGCCGAAGGCGACGTCGACGTCGTTCCCGCCGGCGATCGCAGTGCGGTTCGTCCCGCCGGGCTGGAGGGCGCGCGCGTAGACCACCGACCAGCGGTCCTCGCCGTCCGCACCGTCGTCACCGACTGAGTCCTCGGCCACGGGACTGCTCTCCAGGCGAGCGGTGGTGACGTCGACTGCCGGCTCGGTGAAGGTCGTAGTCGTTCCGGGGCCGCCCGCGAGGAGTTCCTGGGTCCCGGAGGGCGGACTCCAGTACCAGACGTTGACGAGATTCCGCGTCGATCCCATCGCGATCGCCGGTCGGACGCTCGTGTTCACCGGGAGCTGGACCGCGGCGGCGTCTGCGAAGGTCCTGGGGCTACTCGCCTTCGCGTCCATCGTCGCGTCCGGCCACTCCAGGCGGAGGTAGAGTTGCTCGCTCGTCTGTGCGGCCCGGATGTGCAGGGTCCGGACGGTCGTCGTCCCGGCATCGGGCACGCCGCTGGGGGCACTCGACAGCGGGACCTCTACGGCTGGCACGTCACTCCAGCCCTCCGCGTCGGGACTGGAGAGGTCCTCGTCGACGGTCGGGACCGGAATCTGGTTGGCGGGACGGGCCCCGACCAGGGACGGCGCGGCCGCAGCCACGACGAGCACGAGCGCTGCGAGAGTCACGATAGTAATGCCGGTCCGCGCCTGTCCCGAGAGCGGATTCGGGAGTTGATCCGGGAGCTGAGCCGAGAGCCAGTCGCTCTCAGTCATCGTCGAACACCTCCAGGCGGTACTGCTGAGCAGGGTTCTTGTCCTGCAGGATCTCCATCAGTTCGCTCGAACCGCCCCGTTGCACCTTGTCCCGCTCGCGCTCGATGGTCTGGAGTGCGTCGTCGACGTCGTCGCCGAACAGCTCCTCGAGGTACTGGCGAGGGATGCGGTCGACCTCGACGGTCTCCCCACTTTCGGAGTGCTGTGGGGGCGCGAAGGGCGGGATGTAGTAGACGTTGGGTTCGGTCTGGAACTCGGGGTGCAGCTGCAGCGCCACTTCGTACTGTTCGACGAGCTTGTAGATCGGACCCTGGCGATCGTCCAGGAAGCCGACGAGGCGGAGCTGTGGGGGGCACTCCTCCGCGCAGGCGGGCGCGAACGTCTCGCCATCGGGCCCCTCGCCCTCGATCCGGGGGTAACAGAAGATGCACTTCTCCGAGCGCTTGGTGAGGGTATTGTAGTATACCTTCTTGTAGGGACAGCCCTCGACGCAGTACCGGTAGCCCCGACACCGCTCCTGGTCGACGAGGACGATGCCGTCCTCGGAGCGCTTGTAGAGTGCCGACCGTGGACAGGCCTCGACGCAGGAGGGGTGAGTGCAGTGGTTACAGATGCGTGGCAGGTAGAAGTAGTAGGAGTTGGGGAACTCGCCGGCACCCTGGTCCTCGTCCCAGTTCGGCCCCCACTCCGGGTCGCTCCGGGGGCGGAGGGGATCGTCGCTGCCGTCGTAGAAGATCGCGGAGTGATTGAACTCCCAGGAGGTCCCGTAATCCTCCTGGCTGGGGAGGTCGCCGACGCGGCGCTCCTGGTGGTCGTCGGTTTCGAAGCCACCACCGGACCCTTCCCAGTTCCGGGGGTAGCCCTCACCGGGCTTGGTCTCGACGTTGTTCCAGTACATGTAGTCGCGGCCCCCGCCCTCGGTCCAGAGGGTCTTGCAGGCGACCGTACACGTCTGGCACCCGATGCACTTGTTCAGGTCCATTACCATCGCCACCTGGTGGTCGACGTCGTCGGCGAGATCTATCTGCGCGCTGACGCCGTCGCCGACGTCGTCGAGGCCCGGATCGACGTCGCCTCTCTCGAGGTCGTCGGAGCTCACGGACGCTCACCTCCCCGCCGCGACCCGCGCGATGGGCGGGTCACGACCCGTCACCTCCTCCGTCGGCGGCCATGCCGTCCGCCGGTTCGACCTCCACGCGGACGTCGCTGTTGACGCCCGTCGGGCCCCAGTAATTGGGGAAGAAGTGGAGGTGTTCCCCCGTGTCCTCGGGGTACTGGACCAGCTGGGTGGGCTTGAGGTTCATCGGAACGAGCGAGTTGAAGTTGTTGCGATCCGGGAACTGGAACTTCTCCCAGGAGAAGTACATCCGGACCGTCCCGGGCTCGCTCGAGGGATAGATCTTCGCCTGGGCCTCGACCTCGGCGAGGTCGTTGACGAGTTCGACCGTGTCGCCGTCCTCGATCCCGCGGGCGCTGGCGTCGTCGGGGTGAAGGTAGACCACGGGCTCACCGCGGTTGAGCTGCAGCATCTTCTCGTTGTCGCGCCAGGTGGAGTGGATCGACCAGCGGCCGTGGGGCGTGTTGTACCGGAGCGGGTACTCGCCGGCCTCGTCTTTGACCGGGCGTTTGTGCGTTGGCAGCTGTTCGTCGTACTCCAGGAACCAGTCGTGGTCGACGTAGTACTGCTGGCGACCCGTCACCGTGGGCCAGGGTTCCTTGTCGTCCACGTACCGCTTCCAGGGCGCGTAGGCCTCGTCGTCCTCGATCGGCGAGGACCAGTGATCGCCGGTCGCCAGGAACCGCTGGGGTTGCTCGTTCGTGTCGGCGAAGGTGATCTGCTCGTCGGTGTCGGATGGGTTCGTCTCCTCCGAGTGCTCGAGGATGAACTCCGCCGCGGCCCTGTCCTCGACGAGTGCCTTCGTTTCGCCGCTGACCCAGTCGCGGACGAAGTCGTCGTAGACGGTCTGGAGATCGATCTCGCGGTCAAAGCTGCGGTCGTCGACGGGGTCGACGTCGCGTTCGCGGGCGCGCTCCTGGATCTTCTTTGCAAGATCGCGGAAGATGGCCCAGTCGGTCCGGGACTCGCCGAGCGGATCGACCGCGGGCGTGAAGGGGTGCACGTAAGTGTGCATGTCCGTCATCGAGAGGTCGGTTTTCTCGTAGTGGCTTGCCGTCGGAAGGACGATGTCCGAGTACAGCGCCGTCGAGTCCATCCGGAAGTTGATGTCGACGACGAGGTCGAGCTTCGGCCAGAGTTGCTCCTCGACGGCGACGTTGCCCTTCGCCTGGTTGAAGAAGTTGCCACGCCAGACGAGCATCGTCGTCGGACTCGGGCGGGTCCCATCCTCGCGTTCGGAGGGATAGACCGGCATCCAGCCCTTGTCGATGGCTTCGCGGATCTTTGCGCTGGTGTCGGGGTCCGCGTTGTCCAGGATGCCCCCGTGGAAGTAAGTCCAGAGCGTCGTCGGCACGCCGCGAACGCTCCCGGTCGGGAACGAGAGGTTCTTCCAGCCGTTGAAGGTCCAGATCTTCTCCTGGCCGACGTAGTGGTCCAGGCCGGTGCCCTGTTCGCCCATGTTGCCCGTGAGCGTGACCAGCAACTGGATGGCGCGGTTGCCGAGGTCGTTGTGATACCAGTCGTTGACACCTTTCCCGTGGATGATCTTCGCCCGGTCGACCTCGGCGAATTCCCGGGCGACCTCCCGGTAGGTGTCGGCACCGACACCGGTCTCCTCGTTGACGTACGACGGCGTGTAGTTCGAGAGCTCCTCGCGCAGATTGTTCCAGACCGAGCGAACCTGGACCGGCCCCTCACCCTCCACCTGGACGGTGGTGGCCACCTCGAGCTGTGGAGTGAAGGAGAGGTCGATGCTCTTCGATGGGTCGTACTGGCCGTCGCGCTCGCCGAGCGAGCCAGGGGCGACTCGCAGGTTGCCGGCTCCGTCCTGCATGACGAACATCCAGTCGGGCCGGTCGGCGTCGGTATCGAGCCCGGGGACCTCTGACGCGCGGAGGAACTTGCCGGTGTCCTCCCGGACGAGCAGCGGCATGTCGGTCTGCTCCCGGAGGTGGGCGGCGTCGTGGAGGTCCTCGTCGACGATGTGGGCAGCCATGCCGAGTGCGAGCGCGATGTCGGTGCCGGGCTCGGGCGCGAGCCACTCCTCGCAGTGGATCGCAGTCTGGGAGTAGTCGGTGAAGACGCCGACGCGCTTGGTCCCGTTGTAGCCGGCGTCGAGGAAGAACTTCGCGTCGGGGATCCGGGTGACGTTGACGTTCGAGCCCCAGGCGATGATATAGTCGGCGTTGTACCAGTCAGCGCTCTCGGCGTTGTCCGTCTGCGTGCCCCAGGTGATCGGCTGGCCGGGCGGGAGATCGGAGTACCAGTCATAGAAGGAGTGGCTGATCCCCCCCAGCAGGTTTACCAGGCGGCTTCCGGCCGCGAACGAGACCGGGCTCATCGCGGGGATCGGGGTGAACCCCGAGATGGCGTCGTATCGACCGGCCCGGACTTCGTCGATGACGTGGTCGGCGATCTCGGTCAGCGCCTCGTCCCAGGAGATCCGCTGCCACTGTCCCTCGCCCCGCCCGGACGGGTTGGGGTCGTCCCTGCTCCAGTCGACCCGCTTCATGGGGTGGGTGATCCGCTGATCGGCATTGACGTAGTCCGTGTAGCAGGCACCCTTGTTGCACCCGCGCGGGTTCGGGTCCGGGAGGCTCTGGTCGAAGTTGGGATAGTCGTCGGCCTGCTCCTCGCGCCAGACCTGGCCGTTCTTCACGTAGACGTTCCAGGAACAGGATCCGGTGCAGTTGACGCTGTGCGTGGACCGCGCGACCGAGTCCCAGTCCCACTCGTCCCGGTAGAGGTCCTCCCAGTCCCGATAGGGGTAGTTACCGATCGGGTCGTCGACCATCTGCAGACCCGAGAGCCCATTGTCGGCCAGGCTAGCACCGGCCCCGCCAAGGACTGCTGCGGTCCCGACCCCAACGAGGAAGTCCCGTCTGGAAACGCCGCCGGGACCGCCCGATGCGTGGTCGTTCGACTCGCTACGCCACCGTGAAACGTCGTTCTCACTCATTGTTGATCAAGACCGTGATTGTTGCGCTGACGGTTCCGGTCACCGCGAGCAGGAGGCCCGCAGGCGTCCCAGTGCCGACTTCGAGGCCGGCAGCGACCAGGGCAAGCCCGACGACCTTGGTCGCCGTATCGACTCGTCGGTAGGTCGTCTGGGGAAGCGACCACTCAATCATCGTCGATCCCCTGGCTCCCCAAGTCAGGGTCGTCGCCGTCCTGACCGACAGCCCGCTCGCCGGTCGTAGCCGACGGAGTCTTCCTGGCTGTCGTCGACGGAGTCTCCCTGGCTGTTGTCGACGGAGTCTCCCTGGCTGTCGTCGACGGAGCGCCCTTATTGGTCGTCGTCGACGGAGCGCCCTGGTCCTTTTCCGTCGCGGGCGATCCCTCGTTCTGGGCTCCACTGCCCGAGAAACCCTCGCTCTCGGCTCCCCTGCCCGAGGAGTCACTGCCGTCGTCCGCACCCTCGCTGTCTCCACGCAATAGCCAATAGGTGACGGCGCCGTAGAGGAGCGGCCCGAGGACGAGCGCGGCGATCAGGAAGCCGTTCACTGCACCCGTCTCGACACCCAGGACGTCAGCGAAGATGTTGTTCATCCCCGCGAGGGACGCGAGCATCACGAAGACAATGGCGGCGACGCCCACGGCGGTCTGGTAAGGCCGCGCTATGGGATCTGCGGTGAAGTGCGTCTGCCCGTCCGAGGTGTCGTGGAAGGGCCACAGGAAGATGGCCACGAACATGAGCGTCGGCAGGAGGATACCGCCGAGGAACTCAGTGCTGACGTGGATGGGCCCCAGGTCGAAACTCAGCCACGTTGGGAGGAGTTTGAGGAAGCCGAACAGCCACATCAGGAACCAGTCAGGCATGATCAGTGCCGGCGTGGTTGCCGGGTCGTTCGGGCCGTACTCGGCGATGTTGTGGACCGGCAGGAAGCCGGCCAGGACCGCCAGTGTCGCCAGCGTGAGGAAGAAGACCACCGCGCTCACGGCCACCTGGTTCGGGAACGCGGGCAGGCCGACGATGACCGAGTCGTCGTCGGCCGCGACCGTTCCGTCGCCGCCCTGGACGTCACGCTCCCGCGGTGCCTCGGTGTGTTTCTGTCGCACCAGGATCGCCATGTGCACCGCCAGCCCCACGCCGATGAGCAGGGGAATCACGAGGATGTGGAGGAAGTAGAGTCTCGGGATCGTCGCCGAAGAGGGGAACGACCCGCCGAAGACCAGCTCGGCGATCGGCCCGCCGAGAATCGGGACCGAACTGGCGACGTTGTAGCCGATCCCGGTGGCGGTACTGGCGAACTCGTCGAAGGGAAGCGCGTAGCCGGTGTAGGCCGCACCCATCGCGAGCACCGCCAGCCCGGTCCCGACCACCCAGTTGACCTCCCGCGGGTTCCGGTAGGCACCGGTGAAGAAGACGCGCAACATGTGCAACCCGATCGAGGCAACGAACAGATGGGCCGCCCAGTGGTGGAGCCGCCGGATGTACATCCCGAATGGCACGTCGTAGGTGATATTGAGCACGGAGACGAAGGCCTCGGGCATGGCGTCGCCCTGGAACTTCGCGACACTGCCCTCGTAGGTAACCTCGCTCGTCGAGGGCTCGTAGAAGAAGCCGAGGAAGATCCCCGTCAGCGCGAGCAGGACGAAACAGAACAGCGCGATCTCCCCGAGCAGGAAGGAGTCCTCCGCCGGGAAGGCTTTCCCGAGGAAACCACTTGCCTCGTCGAGATCCAGTCGCTCGTCGAGCCAGCCATAGATCCGGGTCAGGCGGCCCATCACTCGCCCCCTGGGCCGATCGGCCCCTCGAAGTCACCAGTGGCAATAAGTGCTCCCTCGCTCGACAGCGTGAGCGGGAGCTGGGGGAGCGGTCTGGGCGGCGGTCCGCCGACGACCGACGCGCCACTGGTCGGATCGAACTTCCCGTAATGACACGGACAGACGAGCGTCGTGTCGTCCACGTCGGAGACCATACACCCCGCGTGCGTGCAAACCTTCGAGTAGGCGGCATAGCCCGCGACCGTGAAGGCGAGTTCGGTCTCGCCGCCGTAGGCCGATTCCGGGAACCGGACCAGCAGCGTCGGCGCGTCGGCGAGCCCGGGGTGGGGCGCGGGGAAGACGGTCATCTGCTCGCCCTCCTCGAGTGCGTTCTCCGAGATTTGGGTGCCCTCCTCGTCGACGAGGTGGAGTCCGTCCGAATAGATAGGACCCGTGTATTCTCGTTCGAAAACCCTGGTGAGTCCCGCGAGGGGAGCCGTGAGACTCGCGACCGCGGTCAGCCCACCGATGGTGGCCAGGGCTTTCGCGAAGTCGCGCCGTCGGAGTTCGGCGCGGGTGTCCGAGTAGATACTCGGCCGAGACGGACCGCCGGTCTCACCCCCGCAACAGGACCGGTTATCCGGGCCAGCCTCGGGGCTATGTAGAGGGTCATCGGCCCCGGGGACGTCCTGGGACGCACCACCATTGGCCGGCCCATCTCGTGGCCGGTCGAGTGGGTTCCTGGTCACGTCTCGTGCCCCCTGTGCTCGGCCACTTTCACGTGGGGCATGAACCAGGCGTAGTAGGCGACCGTCAGGAGCGCGAGCGACAGGAACATGCCCGTCGCGTACAGGCCGAAGAACTGGGTTCGGGCGAGGGTGAGATACTCCCCGGTGAACAGGGCCGCGAAGACGATCGCGAGGACGGTCAGCGCGCCCATGGCGACCAGGCCCTCGATCGCGTCCGAGGCCGCGTGGTACTCGACCACCCAGCGGGAGTCGCTCGAAAGCCAGGGGAGGGCGATCCTCGTCTCCGAATCGGCGGCTGCAGCCACCCCCTCTGGCGGCCGAACAGCCCGATTCATGAACCGGTGAACGCCTACAAGGACGCCGACCAGGGCGAGCAGTGCGACCCAGACGATAACCCCGACCTGACTCGGCGATAGCTTGTTCGGCGTGTCAAGGATCCCCTCGAGGGGTCGGATCTCGCTGACGCTCCGGTCGATTGCAATCTCCTCCGAGGGGGGCTCGCCCTGCATGGCGACATACCACATCGGGAGGAGCACCGAGGCAAGCAACACGAGAATGACGAGTGTTTTCGTACGCATGGATGAGCTGGTCCGTGAGCCGAGCCTGGCCTCCACGTTCCCCAGGGCCAAGGGTACCGGCAGCTATCGAACCTGATCAGGACTTCGTCCCAGCCGGAGTTAGGACTCCTCCCAAACCGGTTTGGGTATTGATTACGGGGGGTGTGAACATGTTCGGGAAAAGGAGGAAACCGTCCCAGGAGGTATACCTGTGTATGGGGAATGGGATTCACGCGGACGTCGAAATCGGCGATCCGGACTCCTGCCAGATCGCGCGGTTCGCGTCGGGAAATCGATCGGTGCAGTCCGTGGATCGCACTGGACATCCAGAGGTCGAGGCGGAGGTGCTCGAGGAGTTCGCTGTCGGTGGTGCTGAACGGATCCCCGACGGCGGAACCACGGACCTGACGAGAGGGGCCGCAACCGAGCGGGAACCTATCGACATCGAGGAAACCTTCGTCTACGGCGACCGAGTTGTCTACCGCATGGAGCGGAGTTGGCAGGCCTGTGTCTGTGAACAGATCGAAGCGACCGGATCCATCGTACGGGATGTCGAGGCCAGCGGCGGGTGCCTCGAACTCGGGTTCCTGGCTCCCGACGTCGACGTGCTCCAGTCAGTCCTGGGGCGACTCAACGACGCCTACGACCAGGTGCACGTGTGCCGGCTCCGCCGGTCCGATGACGACCCCGCCAACTGTGACACCGTGCTGGTCGACCGGGGAGTACTGACGGACCGCCAGCGCGAGGTGCTCGCGACGGCCCACCGCCACGGGTACTTCGAACATCCACGGGACACGTCCGCGACGTCGGTCGCCGAGGCGTTGGGAATCACGACCGCGACCTTCACCGAGCACCTGGCGGCGGCCCAGCGAAAGCTGATGCAGGAACTCCTTTGAGCACACCTCGGGGAAGACCAATACTCCCCTCCACCCACTCGACGTCCGCCTCCCCGGACTCGCCCGAGGGCAAACGTTCTTGACGCTGGGGGGCGAACTTTTGCCAAAGATGCTCACGGACGGGCACGGTCGCGAGGTGAGTGGCATTCGTGTCTCCCTGACCGACCGGTGCAACTTCGACTGCGTCTACTGCCACAACGAGGGCCTGGGCGACACCCGGGGCCCGATGGATCCCCAGGACGAGGAACTCACGGCAGACGAGGTGGTCCGGATCCTCGAGGTCGTCCGCGAGTTCGGCGTCGAGAAGGTGAAGTTCACCGGTGGCGAGCCGATGCTCCGCCAGGACCTGGCGGAGATCCTGGCGCGGGTCCCCGACGACATGGAGAAGTCGCTGACGACCAACGGCACCTTCCTGCCAGGCCGGGCCCCGGACCTCGCCGCAGCGGGACTGGAACGGGTGAACGTCTCGCAGGACGCCCTGGACGCGGAGGCCTTCGCGGAACTGACCCAGAGCGGGGCCTACGACCGGGTCCTGGAGGGCGTCCAGGCCGCCGTCGACGCCGGCCTGTCACCAGTCAAACTCAATATGGTCGTCATGGAACCGACCGCGGGCTACGTCCCCGAGATGGTCGAGCACGTCGCCGAGAACGACGGCCTCCAGCTCCAGCTCATCGAGTACATGCCCGAGATCTCCGGCCACCCCGAGTGGAACATCGAGATCGAGCGGGTCCACGACTGGCTCGCGGAGCAGGCCAACGAGGTCCGGACGCGCGAGATGCACGACCGCAACCGCTACATCGTCGACGGTGGCCTGGTGGAGGTCGTCGACCCCGTCGAGAACCCGGAGTTCTGTGCCAACTGCCACCGCGTGCGCGTCACCCACGATGGCAAGTTCAAGGGCTGTCTCAACCGCCACGACGACCACCGAGACATGGGCGACCTGACCCGGGCCGAGATTCGCTCGGCCTACCGCGCCACCGTCGAGAACCGGGTTCCCTACTACGGGGAGTACATGGTCCGTGGCGAGGACGGCGAGTGGGTCCCGAATCCGAAGTACTTCGAGGCCGTCCCGGCGGACGATTGAGGGCTCGTTCTTCGGTCGGTCGAAGCTGCCTCAACGGAGGATTGCGCTCACCCTCGACACACGAGTGGCCTCCCTCTCCGCACGACGTGACCGTCTCGACACTGAACCGGGCCCGCATTCGGGACCGCCTCCCAAAGCCGGTAGATTCATCCGGGACCCATGTGACTTGGCGGGGTATGGGCCACCACGAGGGGGAACATTCCCGCGAGGGAAACGGTGACGCCGCTCACGATGGCCACCACGGCCACCACGCAAGCGACGTCGAGTCGGTGGGGTTCGGAATCCTGACGATTTCCTCGACGCGGGCGCGCCACGAGGATCCGACGGGGGACGCCATGGAGGCAGCGGTAGAGGACGCCGGAAAATCCGTGGCGGATCGCCAGGTCGTGACCGACGAAGTCGACACGATCCGCGCCGCCGTCGAGGCGATGGTCGCCGACGACTCGGTCGACGTCGTGGTCACGAGCGGCGGCACCGGACTGACGCGGGACGACGTCACCCTCCAGGCCGTCGACCCGCTGTTCACGCGCCAGATTCCCGGCTTCGGCGAACTCTTCCGCCTGTGCTCCTACGAGGACATCGGCCCCCGCGCCATCCTCTCGCGGGCCAGCGCGGGCCTCGCCGACGACGTCCCCGTCTTCTGCGTCCCGGGGAGCGAAGCCGGGGCAACCCTCGGCCTCGAGGAGCTGATCCTCCCGACGGCCGCCCACGCCGTCGGTCTGGCGCAGGACGAGCGAGACTGAGTACCCGATGGAATCGTAGGGTGGACCGGGACTGGTTGTCGACCTGTGCTTCGGCGGAAGTCTCGACAGCCCGAGGGACGGTTCGGGCAGTGTCGCGCAGTCTTTGTTCACCCCCTGGCGCGCGCCGACGAGCCTGCCGCACGAGGCCGAGCGGAGCGAGGCATCGGTTTCAGCGAGCGGGGAGCGGAGCGACCCGCGAGCAGTCCGGCGAGCGGTGCGAGACTCGAGCGGCATGGGGTCAACAGAAGGGAGACCTCGGCCAGGCCGGCCGGGATCCTCGTGAGCGAGTGGAACGAGCGACGATGGGACCGGGCGGCAGCGAGCGGGAGGCCGGCAGCGCCAGCCTCCCACACGGTATAACGAGGCGAGGAAGCCGCCTCTCAGCTCGCGTTCAGTCTTGTCGGTGAGCAGGCCCTGTTCGAGTGAACCGAGCGAGCGAGGACATCCTGCTCACCGACCGCGAGGGAGGCGAGGGCTTTCTGGCTGGTTGCGGTGGCGGTCCACCCATCTACCACACAAATCGATCTTCTTCAACCCGAGCCACAACACACTCCACGCGCGGGGACAAATGGAGACACATGACCGACGAGAGCGTCCCCGGAACCAGGGCGGAACTCACACACACGGACGCGGGCGGTGACGCCCAGATGGTCGACGTCGGGCACAAGCCGGACAGCGAGCGCCGGGCGGTCGCCGAGGGGGCTATATCCCTCCGGCCCGAGACCGTCGCCACGATCGAGACCGACGAGGTCGAGAAGGGCAACGTCCTCGCGACCGCCCGCGTCGGGGCGGTCCAGGCCGTCAAGCACACCTGGGAGACGATTCCGATGTGCCACCAGATCCCGATCACCAACGTCGAGACGGACTTCGCGCTGGGCGAGGGTGCGGTGACACTGACCGTCGCCGTCGAGACCACTGGGAAGACCGGCTGCGAGATGGAGGCACTCCAGGGCGTCTCGACCGGGCTGGGGGTCGTATGGGACATGGTCAAGAGCGCCGAGAAGGACGAAGACGGGCAGTACCCCGGCACCGCAATCGACGACATTCACGTGGTCGAAAAGGCCGTGGATCGACGGGAGTGATTCGTCGCTGTCTGGATCTCGTCTGGCTCCTTTCCTGTCCGACGACCCCGTTCGCTACCAGCCCGAAAGCCCTCGGCCCGCTCGCGGGGGTTGTTGGTTCGGTTGGCACTGCCACCAGCCCGAAAGCCCTCGGCCCGCTCGCGGGGGTTGTTGGTTCGGTTGGCACTGCCACCAGCCCGAAAGCCCTCGGCCCGCTCGCGGGGGTTGTTGGTTCGGTTGGCACTG
>JAZKTI010000288.1:0-2993 GCA_036625635.1 Haloarculaceae archaeon | reverse complement strand
CACACGAGGTGGATACCTGCATAGGAGGCGAGGGTGTCCAAACTCGCAGCATAGCCGCGAAGAACCCACACCGAACAGAACGACGATCGAGCCTCGACAGAACCCACAGCAAGGAGCCCAATTCCACAATCTGGGGGGCGGGTCGAAAGCCATAACCCCGGAGCGATTCTGGCTCGGGTATGAGCACGCCCCCGGGGGAGTACTACACCGAGGAACGCTGGCAGAACTGGCTCTCCAGGATCCGCGAAGAGGAGGTGGACCCGGAGGACGAGGACTCCGCGCGACTCCTGTTGAACCTCCAGGACGACACCGCCATCGCCGTCGCGAAGATCGTCCGCGACTACGACGAGAGCGACCTCGACGAGGAGGTCGCACTCTCGGAACTCGAGGATATCGAGGACATCGTCCTCGAGGAGATCGACGTCGACGACGAGGAGAAGGCGATGCTCCTCGACGGGGTCCAGACGTCGCTGATGTGTGTCTTCTATGCGGCCCACGAGTACATCGCCGCCGGTCCCGCCGAGGACGGCTCGGTCCCCGAGTACATCCAGGCAGCAGCCGACGCAGAAGCCGAGGACGATCTCGACGCGGCCCTGGGCTTCTGCGTGCAGGCAGGCACCCTGATTATCGAAGGCGAGGAGCTGCCCATGGAGGTCGCGGAGGACCTCGACTTCGGCCTCGTGGCGGAGTGGGTCAACGGCCTCGACAGCCTTCAAACCGCGATGGCTGACCCCGAGGTCGTCGAGGAAGACGAGGGAGAGTGAACGGTTGCCGATCGTTGCAACTCAATCCAGATCGGTCCAATCCCCCGCTTTGGTATCCATCTCTTGGTCCTGGCGACCTGGCAGGCGATGGTGGTGCCCCCGGAGACCGAGACCGTGTTCACCCACACCCTCCAGGACAGAACGACGTCCGGGAACTGAGAACCGCCATCCTCTCCGCGGGGGACGAGGCCGGCCCCGCTGCCATCACCCGCCGCCTCGGAACGGCCGATCCGACGCTCTTGATTGCTCCAGCCTGCCGAATGGCTCCTGGCGGACCGACGAGACCGCCCGCCGCCCGTCTGCCGCAGGCTCGGGAACGTCGCCGCTCCGCCGATGCCGCGGACTTCTGTAACCGCACTCAGCGACACCGTCGGTAGATCTGTCTATCGCCACCGACGAGAACGCCGGCTTCTGGGGCCTTCTGAAAACGCAACCTGACCATCTCGGTGACACGGCCAAGTGGAGGGCGAATCCATCGGATTTCGGGTCATCTGTCCCAACAGTGGCGAGGCCGGATCCCTGAACGGAGGATCCGTGCCGGACACCCACCCGTGCCCAGGCCGGTGCCACACTCACACACGATTTCGACGATTGCCGATGAACCAGTCGACAGGCCCTTATACCTGGTCCGACCACTCCCGCTCATGACACCTGTAGGCATCGACGGCATCGAAATGCGAAGCGGGAAGCTGAAACTCGACCTCGCAACGACCTTCGCCCCGGCTCAGAACGAGGACCCGGAGAAGTTCACCAAGGGCCTCGGGCTCTACAACTCCTCGTTCCCCGACGCGTACGAGGACATCGTGACGATGGCCGCCAACGCGAGCAAGCGCCTCATGGACCGCCACGACCTCTCGCCCAACGACATCGGGCGCATCGACGTGGCCACCGAGTCCGCCTTCGACGCCTCGAAGCCAGTCTCGACCTACGTCGCGGGGTGCCTCGAGCAGGTCTACGACGGCGACTTCCACCACGCCAACAAGGGCGAGCGGAAGTTCGCCTGCGTCTCCGGCACCCAGGCGCTGGACGACGCCTACAACTGGATCAGGGCCGGCCGCAACCGCGGCCGGAAGGCCCTCGTCATCGCGACGGACACCGCACTCTACGCCCGCGACGACCCCGGCGAGTCGACCCAGGGTGCCGGTGCCGTGGCGATGCTGGTCGACGACGATCCCGAGGTCCTGGCCTTCAGCGACGAGCAGGGCTTCGGCAGTGCTGACGAGACGGACTTCCTCAAGCCCAACCAGCAGTTCCCCTCCGTCGATGGCAAGCGGTCGGTCCAGGTCTACCTCGCCCGCATGCGGGAAGCCCTGGAGGACTTCGAGACGGTCTTCGGTGACACCCACCCCGACGACTTCGGGCTCGTGCCCTTCCACACCCCCTTCCCGGGCATGGTCAGCCGCGCCGCCGCGCTCGGATACCGCCACGTGGCCCGCGGGACCGACGTCGAGGACGCCCTCGCCGACGAGATCGGCAGCCAGCCCCGCCCCGAGGACTTCGAGGACGACGAGGCCTACCTCGACGCAATCGGCGACTACACCGAGGCCCTCCGCGAGACCGACGTCTACCAGGACTGGTACGACAGCGTCGTCGATCCGACGCTCGACATCTCCCGCGAGGTCGGGAACTTGTACACGGGGTCGGTTCACATCGCCCGGGCCTCCGGGCTCAAGGCAGCCCTCGACCAGGACGCCGACCTCGCCGGCGCGACCCTGCTCGTCGGTTCCTACGGCAGCGGCGCCCAGGCCGAGATCCACGCCGAGACCGTCCAGGACGGCTGGGCCGAGGAGATCGCAGCACTCAATCTGGACGAGCAGCTCGAGGACCGGTACGACCTCTCCTTCGAGGAGTACGAGGAGATCCACGACGTCCACAACCACGACGCCGATAGCGAAATCGAGGAGCGGACCATCCCCGAGGCGGAGTTCGTCTTCGACGGCTGGGGTCGGATGGGCGAGCGGAAGTACACGTACGTTGAATAACCGTTCGGCTGGGTTTTGGGCTGCCGTGCTCGAGCGCGCGACCGATCGTCCGTCGTGGCGTTCGCGTTGAATTCGAGAAGACTCCCGTACGCCCTCGGCCCGCTCGTATGAGTCGCGGCCTACGCGACCGCAAACAGCCAGAACGCCCTCGGCCCGCTCGTATGAGCTGGAACTGAAACCGCGACCGCAGACAGCCAGAAAGCCCTCGGCCCGCTCGCGGCCGCTGAACGACATATCCTCCCTCGCT
>JAZKTI010000287.1:0-3005 GCA_036625635.1 Haloarculaceae archaeon | reverse complement strand
GGTCCACCGTGAGATGGATGGTTTCGTACTCGCTGAGGTACTCGCCCGCGAGTTCGTCGACGTTCTCCTCGTAGACCACAGGACCGATGCGGTCGTCCAACGCTTCGTGTTGATCGTCTGCGCGTTCGTAGGTGGCGGTCAGTCCGAGGCGGTAGGGCGCGATCGACATCGCGGGGATTTGCTGATAGGTCGGAGCCGGAAGGTGGTGCACCTCGTCCACGACGAGGAACCCGAATTGGTCGCCGTACTCGTTGATGTGGCGGTAAGCGGAGTCGTACGTCGTCACCGTCAGATCAGTCACCGTGTGGCTCCCGCCGCCGAGGACGCCCACTTCGTCGGCGAGTTGGTCCCCAAAGGCGTTGGTCAGGGTGGCGTGCCACTGGTTCAGCAGATCGATCGTGGGAACGACGACGAGCGTACTCACCCCCGCGTCTGCGATGGCTTGCACGGCGAGAAAGGTTTTGCCGCTTCCCGTGGGGAGGACGACGCTCCCGCGGCGGTCGTGGTCGATCCAGGCCGCCAGGGCGGCTTGCTGGTAGTCGCGTGGTTCGATCGCAACTGCGGGGGTGAGGTCGAGATCCCTGTAGGCTCGGGCGGCATCGTCGAGGGACTCGACAGCGTGGACGGCCGCATCGAGCGTCGCCTGGCCGTCGGTCTGCGTGGCCCACGCGCGGAGTGCTTTGTAGTGATGCGCGCGAGATCGATACTCCCCGACGCGGTCGTCCCATTCGGCGTAGGGGACGGTGTCGGGTGCGTCTTCGAGAAGGAGAGTCCCATCGTCGAACGCGAGTCGCATGTCGTCCGTGTTCTACGCGGGTCGGACACCTTGTCCTTGTGGGAAGCGTCGGGCCGTGATATCTCGGGAACGAGTGGCTAGTGGCGGGTTCACTCTCTGGTAACGGCGTCCAAAACGTGATATTCGCCTGATAGATATTCATCACCTCGCTTTCAGGGGTTGATGCTTCGACGACGAAGGTGGCAGCAATCGCCAACACCCGGCAAGCATTCGCCTCGTTCTCGAGGGGGACGTGATCGCGACCGACAATAGCCAGAACGCCCGCACCTCGCTCGGGTTCACGGCTCACTCCGTTCGCTGTCGGAGCACGCTCCAACGAGCACCCGCTCGCTCCGCTCGCGGGAATGCTGAGGGAACTGCTTCGCTCGTCCCTCGAGCCCTCGGTCGGCCTTCGGCCTCACGAGGGCGTCGCTCACGCAGCCCGTGGCCTCGCTTCGCTCGGCCACGCAGCGCACGTTCGACCTGGATCTCCTCAGTCGCGCCGCTCCTTCGGATAGGGGCCGCCGAGCGCACGCGAGCTGGGTGGCGACTCACCGGCTCACTTCCGTCACCGGTTCGCCAATCCGAGGCCTCGCTGCCTCGCGGCTTCGCCGCTCGTCCAGACCGAGGCTCTGACTCCAGTTGAGCCTCTCGCCGCTCGGCCTCGCAGGCTCCGCCGCCTCCGTATCCCCTGCGGGAGGCCGACGGTGCCGGCCTCCGAATAACGTGGCGCACGCGCCCCGAAGCGCCGCGACGTCGGGACGGCCACGCCCCCACGCTGGCGGAGCCGGCGAACCTCCGAGCGAACGGGAGCGAGCCAGGAGCACAGCGAATGAGCGAAGCGAACGAGCGAGTACTGCAGTCGGCTGTGGAGGTTCGAGGCTGCGGTGGCTGGCCCCGCGGACTGAAAGGGTGAACCCCGTCTCGCGGTCGCTGAGCGGGCCCTATCCGAGCGACCAGCGGGAGCGAGGATGTCCCGGTCAGCGGCCGCGAGCGAGGTGCGGGCGTTCTGGCTGTCTGCGATAGAAGCCCTGAAATATCTACGTACGACCCTCCAAGCACAGTTGGAGCAACCCACTTGGAGGCCGGGAGGCGAGTTGGCTGACAGGCAACAAACGCCGCAATCCGTTCCAGGCGCACACTCCAGAGAGGCCGGACGCGCGTGTCAGTCCGACGGTGGTTCGTCCGAAATGAACTGGGAGACGTACTGGCCGCTCGTGATCTCGGGAATGACGACCTCGTCGACCCCGGCCCGGCGAGCGAGTCGCGAGTAGCGATCGTTGCCCACCCGGACGATCGCCCTGACGTCCGGCGCGAGCGGGCTCACGAGGATGGCGACTTCGATGGTGGCGTTCGAGTTATCGATGGCAGCGACGACGACCGCCGCTCGTTCGATTCCGGCATTTTGCAGGGTCCCCTCCGTGCGAGCGTCCCCCTGGATGGGGGTGATGGCGTCGATCTCGATGCGATCAATGCTGTGTTCGTCCCGTTCGACTGCCACGACATCGTGACCGGCGTTCGCGAGCGTATTCGAGATGGTGCCCCCAAAGATGCCGTTGCCACGGACGATCACGTGACCGGACAGATCGTCGAGTTCTCGTTGGGTGCGCACGCGTTCCAGTTCCTCCTGAATCTGCCCGCCGAAGGCCGCGCCGACCACGGGTTCCCCGATCCACAGTGCCGAGCGGAAGAGGCCGATGAAGACGACCAGGGGAACCCCCGGACCCCGTTACCGACCCCGTGTAGCTCGATGGTCGTGGGGTCGAGGGGCCAGAACGCCGCCTCGATGACGGAAACGCCCTCGAGGAGCACGCATCCCGCGATCCCCGCCGCGGAGACAACCAGAAACGCCACGATGGGACGCAGGGCTTTCCTGATCAGTGACCGGTCTGCGCCGAGCACCTCCGTTCTGATTTCCAGGCTCGATAAAACGGTTCTGGTCACGCCCGATGCTCCCTGGCCGGCAGGAGTCCCCTCACGGTGGCCACTCCTTGCTGGGCCCGGGGCGGAGGGAAAATGGCATGAGGCCCGGAACCGATTTCCGGGGTGGCATGTCGAGCCCCCCGCTACCGTCGATGCCGCATCCGAGCCTCGTCGTCGTTCTCGTCGTTCTGGTCGGGGGGAGCGCCGTCGGTGGGGCACAGGTTCCTGGGGCCTCGGTCGCGGCGGGGCCTGCTGTCGCCAGCCCATCACCTGGACTCGCGGGGCCGATACCCGCCGTCGCCAGCCC
>JAZKTI010000286.1:0-3076 GCA_036625635.1 Haloarculaceae archaeon | reverse complement strand
CGGTACCGACGCACTGCGGTCTCGAGCTGCCAGGACTCGATGCCCCGCTCGAGCAATCGTTTGACTGCAGTCGATCGATCGAGCTGTTCCTCCTCCCGGATCGACTCGATTGCCTCGTAGATGTCGTCGGGGACGCGGGCAGTGACGTGTTTCTGGCTCACGTGTACACAGTGGCCTGTTTCGTGTATCAATCTGTCGGGCGACCGACGTCGACGGGCTACCGACACCAGGTCGAACCGAACCTTCCCGACCACGGCCCAATCACGTTCGAAGACGTCTGTCGTGAAGTCGTCAGGGAGCTGATTCACCGTGGCGAACTCGGCCCCTACGTCGAGGTCAGCCGCTGGTGGTACGGCGGAGACGAGATCGACGTCGTCGGCCTCGCTCCCGGTGACGACCTGGTTCTGTTCGGAGACCGCAGAACGATAACGGGTCAGCAGGAAGACCGCTCGATACGACCGACGCACGCGACGCGTTTGCTCTCGACACGTTCTATCCCGACGCTTCCTATCTTGTAACGTCCCTTTTCGACACGTCCCATCCAGACACGTCCAATCCCGAGACGGATTACCCGCCGACTCCGCTCACGCCGGTCGACCGCCCGCCAGATGCGAGCCCGGCTGTCGACTAGCGATAGTCGGCCCGTGTTCCGCATCGGGGAGACCCTGACTCCCACGGCAGCGAAAGCTCTCCCCCAATCTGCATACAACCGTATACACATGTCGAAGAGCATCCGCCTCTCGGAGGACGCCTACGAGCGACTCGCCGCGCACAAACGCGAGGACCAAACCTTCTCCGACGTCGTCATTCGGCTGGCCGGCGAGCGGTCGCTCCTGGACCTCGCCGGGCTCCTGAGCGACGACGAGGCCGACGCGCTTCGCGACGCCGTCGAGGTGCGGCGCGAGCGGCGTGCAGCGGACCTCGAAGTGACCGCCGACGGGATGCGAGGGGCGTAGCGTGCTGCTCGACACGTCGTTCGTCATCGACCTGCTGAACGGGGACGACGGGGCGGTCGAGAAGGCCCACGAACTGGAAACCGACCTCGTCCAGCAGCGGCTCTCGTCGATGACGCTGTTCGAAGTGTACTACGGCGTCGCCCGAGCGACCGACTCCGAGGTCGAGCGCCAGACGGTCGAGGACGTCCTCGCCTCGAAGCCGATCCACCCCGCCGACACTGCCGTGATGCGGAAGGCCGGCCGGCTCGCGGGCGAACTGCAGAACGACGGAGCACCGGTCGGTGACGGCGTCGTGATTATCGGGGCGACCGCCGAGGTCCTCGAGGAGCCGGTGGTCACCCGCAACCACGAGGATTTCGAAGACCCGACGTCGCGATCGAGACCTACTGACGACTGCCGCCAGTTCGGCGGGCCCTCACCGACCACACCGACCTGCTCGGCTGGAGCTACGCGACCGGCGTCTTCGTCGGCGGCCAATTCCTCTTCGCGTACGTGCTCCTCGCCCAGCTCTCCGTCGGCGGCGCGTTCCGCCTCCACGCCCTCGTGAACCTCGCCCTCGCCGCCATCCTCGCCCTCGCGCTCGTCGTCGCGACCCGTCGCCCGGCCCACGATCGACCAGTTGCGATCGCCCTCGGGCTCGCCGCGGCCGCCACCACGGTCTTCGTCGTCCTCGCCGGCCTCGTCTACTTCCAGATCGGCCCGTACCTCCTTCCCATCGTCGACGCGCTGAGCGACCTCCTCGGTGCCGCCTGAGCGTCCGCGGGGCCAGGAGTCTGATCGGCACTGCCCTCCGGACCGCGAGTGGCGCAACCCGACGTCCGTGACCCTCGTCGTGGCAGGCGAGCCCGAGCACCGCCACGCACCTTCGAACTGACAATTCGGCGACCGGCAGGCGGTCCAGCCGACGCGCCGCGGGAGGGACACACCGGAGCCCCACGCCGGGCAGGCTGGAAACCGTCGTACCACCGGGAAGCAAGTTCGCTCCACGCCGTGAGGGTGGGTGCCTCCTGGCGGAATGAAAGGGCGAACCTCGCTCGCGCTTGGTTTAGTCGCTCTGCAGGCACTATCGAGCGACCGGAGGGAGCGAGATATCCTGCAGAGCGACCGCGAGCGAGGTGAGGGCTTTCTGGCTGTTTGCAGTCGCAATAGAGGTTCCAACGACACCAGAGAAGTGAGAGCGTTCGGCTCCATCCCACGAGCGCTCCGTGATACAGGAACGCTCGAGAGCAGGGCCACCAGCAGGTTTTTGCAGACAGCAGTCCTACCAGAACCCATGAGCCTCACGACGGACGACTTCAGGGAATTCATGGGCTCGGACCCCGATGACGACGAAACGATCCCGCTCGGTGATGCACTTGCAGCGGTGGCCGTGGACATCGACGTCGATTCCGTCGAGGCCGTTCGAGACGTCCGTGAGCGGATATGACGCTGCTCCTCGATACGAATATTCTCGTTGCAGCCGTGACGCGCGATACTGAACGGTCCGAGGACGCGATCGAACTGCTCAATGAAGTCGATGACACGTACGTTTCTGTACTGAATTTGATGGAACTCAGGACCGTACTATCGAAGAAGAAACAGTTCGAACGTGATCGAATAGAGCAAATCGAGAACCGGATCACGTCCCGGTCGTCGGTCACAGTCCTCGATGCCTCGGATATCATACGAGCCAACCAGATCCAGGCCGAGACACTTCTCTATCCGATGGATGCCCTCATTCTTGCGGCCGCCGAAGCCCTCGATGCGACCCTCGTCTCGTTCGACACCGAACTCGTCGAACATGGGGCAGCGCTCCCCAACGAGGTAGCCTAACGACGGGCGCGTCCCTGCCCTCCGTGCTGTCACCGTCCACCGGCTCTGCTTCCAACCGACGACGGGGACCTCCTCGCACTCCTCCCCGGTATCGTCTTGGCCATCGCTACCGCCACGCCCTCGGCCCCGCCTCCCACTCGCCCACGCCCGCCTCCTGACAGCCTCGGGCCACTCCTCCCCGCTCGCGGCCCCGCACCGACGGTTCCCGCCGTCCCCGGCCCGCTACCCGAGCACCGACGGCTGGCCGCGCGTCCCCCTCGGAACCCTCACCCTCGCGATCTGGCCGGTCGACCGACAGGTGGTTCAGC
>JAZKTI010000017.1:0-18447 GCA_036625635.1 Haloarculaceae archaeon | reverse complement strand
GAGTTGGTTGGTCAGGTGGCACCGCAATCAGCCCGAAAGCCCTCGGCCCGCTCGCAGGAGTTGGTTGGTCAGGTGGCACCGCAATCAGCCCGAAAGCCCTCGGCCCGCTCGCAGGAGTTGGTTGGTCAGGTGGCACCGCAATCAGCCCGAAAGCCCTCGGCCCGCTCGCGGCCGCTGAGCAGGATATCCTCAGTCGCTCGCTCGCGGCTTCGCCGCTCGCTCAGACCGAGGCCTCCCTTCGGTCGGCCTCGCTCGCTCCCTCGGATAGGGCCTGCTCAGCCTCACGCGAGTCGCTCTCACGGCTCCCGAGCGTCGCCGTTCGAGCAGAAGGTGCCGCTCCCGTCGGTCGCGGCACCCGGGCCTCGCCCTTTCAGTCCGCCAGGAGAGCAAGCTCTCCCGAGCCCTCGTTCGGCCTCACGAGGACACAAGGACCACAACCGCGCCACGAGCCTCCCCAGCCGATTGTGCTCCTCGCTCACTTCGTTCGCTGCGGTGCTCATCCCTCGCGCGGCACCGTCTCGCGGCCTCGCTGACGCTCGGCACGCTCGACGGCGCGCGCCATCTGGAACGTGAACGTAGCCGGAATATCCGGAATTTGCACAGCCATGTCAGGTTCCCATCCCTGGCGGACTAAACCGGTGATCCTTGGGTGCCGGCTGTAGTGATAGACGGAACAGCTGAATAATTGGGGGACCCGTCCGAATGGATCCTGACTGTTCCAGAGTCAGTGGCCGTGTCCGCAGCCGGATCGGGTGGGGCTGAAAGCGGCTAACTTCTCGCCGACCCCCGGCGACGCAAGCACTGGAGCGAACCGAGTGAGTGCGAGACTCGACGGGCGCGTGCCTCGACCGAAGGGAGAGACACGGTCTGGTCGGCCGGTGTCCTCGTGAGCGAGTGAATCGAGCGAACGAGGGTCCCCCGAGGGAGCGTGCGACCGAGGGGGAGCTCGGCAGAGCTTGCTCTGACGGTGGCTCGAGGGACGAACGGCGCGAGGCTCGAACGAAGTGAGAGCCTCGGTCTGGCCGAGCGGTGGAACCGCGAGGCAGTGAGTCCCTCGGTGTGTGGAACGAACCGGCCGACAGGGAGCGTCTCGAAACGAGCCGGCGACGGGCGGGAGCCGGTGAGCAGCGAGTGAAGCGCGCTGCGAGCCGCCGGGAGCGAGAAGCCAGGGGCTTTCTGGCTGACTGCGGGACTAGCTGCAATCAAAGCCACTTCCGCAACCGGGCGGGCGGGGGCCTCTCACCCACTCCCGCAGGGCCGGTCCCGAATGAAGACAGAACTCCGGAACGCTGCCAGTGGACTTTCTTCATCGATGCGGAACGGACGGGTTCCGCCAGAAAGCTATCCGCGCGAGCGCGTCCTCGGAACCCCCACCAAACCGGGCTCAGTCGACCCGCACAGTCAGGACGGGAACGGACGAGTTCCGGACCACCCGCTCTGCAACGCTCCCGAGGATCCATCGGTCGACGCCAGCCCGCCCGTGGGTCCCCATCACGACGAGGTCGCAGTTTTCCTCGGTGGCGAACTCGACGATGTCCCGCCCTGGTGAGCCCTCGACGATCGTGGTCCGGACGTCGACGTCCTCGGCCCGGCGCTCGACGGCCTCGAGGGCGGTCTCGCCCTCCTGCTCGAGGGCCGATCGGACGCCCTCGAAGGAGGATTCGAGTGGGAGGTCGGTCAGCGAAGCGGTGTCGACGACGTACAGCGCGTGGAGGGTGGCCCCGTGTATCGACGCCAGGTCGACCGCGTGGTCGATCACCCGCTCCATCCCGGCCGATCCGTCCGTCGGCAGGAGGATTCTCTCGTACATGTGGACCCCTTCGTCGCGGAGATACTTAGTGGGAAGCGGACACTCCCCGGCCGCGGGAACCCGGCTCCGGTCGGGGTCTATGGAGTCGTCGGTTGGACTCGACGGTCCTCGGTCGGAATCGAATGGCCTCGGTCGGAATCTCCCTCAGAGCCTACTCGTCGGCCCGGACGACGTCCTTCACGTCGGCTGCCCCGGCGCGACGAACGACAGCCCGGACGACGTCGACGGCCCCTGCGAGGTTGTCCGAGTCGCCGTCGAGAATCAGGACGTTTGCCGGTCGGCCCTCAGCGAGAACGCCGTCGTCCCGGTCCGCGATGGCCGCGCCGTTCCGGGTCGCCATCGCGAGAACCTCCGTCGCCGAAACGTCGGCGAGTTTGGCGGCGAATTCCATCTCCCGGAACATGGAGGGGCTGTTGAGCATCACGTTGTCTGTACCGATGGCGACGCGAGTCCGGTCCGCGAGGTCCCGGATTGGCGGGACGCCGGCACCGGTCACGAGGTTCGAGCGTGGACAGCAGACCACGGGCACCTCGCTGTCGGCGATCCGATCGAGGTGGAGTTGCTTCGGGTGGACGACGTGAACGAGGAAGTCCGGTTCCATGTCCAGGGCCGCGTTGACGTCGCTGCTGTCGACCTCGCCCGCGTGGATCCCGAAGAGTTTGTCCGCCCGGGCCGTCGCCGTTCGCTCCCGCGAGAAGTCGCCGTCGTTGGCGCCGCTGGCGCCGAAGCCGTCGCTTGCCTCCATCGCCTCGATGCTCTCCCGACCCAGGACCACGGAGTCGACGGGGAGGCCATTTCCGGCCTCCGCCAGCACCTCGACGCCCTCGACGCCACCCTCGCGGAAGTCGATGTGGACGGCCGTCCCCGTGGCTGCCATGAACCGGAGGGAGCGGCGGATCGCCGTCACCTGGGCTGGACGATCCGCGGCCGCCAGCAGGCGGTGTTTGAGGCCGTCGGGCGGTGCGACGACTTCATCCACGCTCAGCCCCGCGCCGGCCTCCTTCGCGATGGCGTCGCCGACGTGGGTGTGGGCGTTGACGAACGCCGGCAGGAGTACGTCACCGCTCCGGGTGTCGGCCTCCTCGATCGCCTCGATCTCCCCGTCCTCGACGACGAGGCGGCCCTCCGTCGGTTCGAAGGAGTGCCCCCGGAGAATGGTACCCTCGAGGATCATTCGAAATCCTCCAGGGTCGCGTTGATGCCGGCCCGGACGTCCCTAACCATTGCGCCCTCGATGTCGAGTCCCAGCGTCCGGACGGCCGCGTTCCCGACGGGGTCGCGGTCCCCGGCCGGCGCGTAGACCCCCAGCCGCCACTGGTCCTGTTGGGCGCTCCGGAGCGCGCTCACGAGGGTCGAGCGGCGGGCGAGCCGTCGCACCTCGCCGTTGACCAGGATGCGGGAGGTGGATTCGGTCATCGTCGGCAGCGAGGGAACTTCGATCAGGACCGCCGCCGGATCGAGCCCGGTGGCGGCCGCAACGTCCCGCTCGAGGTTGCGGACGGCGTCGTGGTCGGCCTCGAGGAGGTCGTCGGGGACGGCCTCGAGTTCGGCCCAGACCGCCCGTTTGTAGAGTGAGCGTTCGTCGAGGCGGCGAACCAGGCCCTCCGTGGCGGACGCGTCGCGGAGCGCCGCCATCAGTGCGTGGTCGTCCATCCGACGGAGTTTGGGGGGTTCGACGTCGGTCGTCTCGAGGAGGTGCTCGGTCGCCCGCCGGAGCATCGTCTTCGCGATGCGCGAGACGTGATGGTTGTACACGGTCGGGTTCATGAGTGCCCGCGCGAGGAGGAGGCTCTCGGCGGTCTGGACGTTGCCCTCGTCGAGGACGAGCTGGCCGTCGACGAAGCGCAGTTCCCGGATCAGGCGCTGGTGGTCGATGGTCCCGTAGGGGACGCCCGTGTGGTGGGCGTCCCGCACGAGGTAGTCCATCCGGTCGACGTCGAGTTCGCCCGAAACGAGCTGTCCGAAGCGGCCCTCGCCGGCGACGAGGGCGGCGATGCGGTCCGGGTTGAGCCCGTGCTCGCTGAGGACGCGCGCGACGGACCCGTCGCCCAGGAGGTCGTCGACCTCGTCGTGGTAGCGCCCGGTGAGTCGGTGCAGGAGTGACTCGACGTTGTGGCTGAAGGGCGCGTGCCCGACGTCGTGAACCATGGCGGCCGCCCGAACCCGCTCGGCCTGTTGCCCTTCGATCCCGAGACAGTCCAGCGCCCGATCTGCCAGGTGGTAGACGCCGAGGCTGTGCTCGAACCGAGTGTGATTCGCGGACGGGTAGACGAGCGTCGCCGTCCCGAGCTGTTTGATCCGGCGGAGCCGCTGGATCGGCGGCGTATCGAGGAGGTCGCTCGCGACGCCATCGACCTCGATGTGGTCGTGGACGCTGTCCTTGACGGTGGTCATTGTTGCGGGCTTGGACGGGTTGCCCAATAAGGCTGGGCCCGAACCGGCTCGCCGAATCGCGAGGGGCCAGGCGGACCACAGCCGAACCCCCCGGATACGAAGTCTCGAGTTCGTGACTCGCAGTCACTGCAGATCCGCGAGGAGGGCAAGGATGTCGTGGCGGGTCACGTCCCCGAAGCGGGCGACTTCCGTGGGATCCCGGCCCATCTCGTGGACGGTGTCGACGGCCTCGTTGGGTGCGTACCCTCGCCCGCTGACCAGCCACGCGGCGAGTACCTGGCCGGTCCGGCCGATGCCGGCGAGGCCGTGGACGACGACGGGCGCGTCGTCCGCGACGGCCTGTTCGAGGAAGGGCAGGATGTCCGCCCGAAGCGTCTCGACCGCGGCGAGGCGGTGGTCCGGGATCGGTGCGTGTCGGACGGCGTCGGCTCCGAAGGCGTCGCGGTAGAGCCCGACGTTCGCCCCGGTCCGGTCGAGTTCCCGCCCCGGGAGGAGACAGACCACCCGCTCGATCCCGTGGGACAGCATGTCCTCGATCCACCGGTTGACGACGGTCTCGTGAGGGCCTTCGGCGTGCCAGCCAGGCGAACACGACCCGAAGACGTGCTCCTCCCCGGGCGCAGCGGGCGCGAACCGGTGGGCGTCCTCGTGGCCAGGCTCCGAGGCAGGCATTCTGTTCGAGTCACAGACGAATGGCCTTGAGTCTGTAGCCGCGGTTTTCAGGTCTGAGATTCGGAGCGGCGGCCGCCATAGCCACACTTTTGCTGTCCAGCCGCCAGATCCAGGCCATGGTGACGTTCCTCTCCGGTGGCACCGGGACGCCGAAACTCCTCTCCGGTGCCGGGCCGGTGTTCCCGCCGGCGGAGACGACCGTCGTCGCGAACACTGGGGACGACGTCGAACTCGGCGGCCACCTCGTCTGCCCCGACGTCGACACCGTCCTCTTTCTCGGTGGCGGATGCCTCGACCGGGAGACCTGGTGGGGAATCGAGGACGATACGGCCGCTACTCACGAAACCCTGCACCGCCTGGCCGATGACGCGGGCCTCGAAGACGGTCCCAGATACCTCCCCGCGGCGGCCCAGACCGACGGGCGAGAGATCGCCCGCTGGCGCCGCTTTTCCGGCGTCGCCGAGTTCATGCACATCGGCGACCGCGACCGCGCGATCCACCTCACACGAACGGGCCTTCTCGACGAGGGCCACTCCCTCACGGGCGTCACCAGGCGGCTCGCCGACGCGCTTGGCGTGCCCTGGACGGTCCTGCCGGTGACGGACGACCCCGTCGCGTCGATCGTCCACACGGCATCGGGCGCGATGCACTTCCAGGAGTTCTGGGTCGCCCGCAACGGTGAGCCGGCAGTGGAGAACGTGGAGTTCAGGGGCGGGGACGCGGCTGTCGCCACGGCTGCGGTTCGGGAGGCGCTCGACGAACCGGTCGTCGTCGGCCCGTCGAACCCCGTGACGAGCCTCGGCCCGATGCTCGCCGTCGACGGCGTCCGCGAGGCACTCGAGGGAACACCGGTGGTCGCCGTCTCCCCCTTCGTCGAACAGGAGGTCTTCTCCGGACCCGCCCCGAAGCTCATGGCAGCGACCGGTCGGGAGGCCAGCACCGCGGGCGTCGCTACGACCTACCCCTGGGCCGACGCATTCGTGCTCGACGAGGCCGATGGGACCGACCTCGACCGGCCCGTCGTCCGGACGGATACCGCGATGGCGACCGACGCCGACGCCACGCGAGTCGCCCGCGCGGTCCGAGAGGCCCTCGACCGCGTCGCCTGACAGAGGTGCCCCAACCGCCTCACCGGACCGAGGCCTTCGACCGCGTCACCCCAGGGGACCGCGTCCGACCGACCGGGTAGGCTTTTTACCGCCGCTCCCCTGGGCTCTCGCATGCCACCGTTCGACCCCCCGGTCGCGGCCGCCAGCCTGAGCGGCCGCTCGGACGCGGCGTGGGCCCGTGCCGCACTGCCCCACGTCGGCGGCGCTTTCCTCGGGGGGATCGCCCTGGACGAACCGACGCGCCGGGCGGCCCGTCAGATGGTCGCCCGCGACCGCGAGGAGTTCCTCCCGGCCGACGCGATCGAATTCGTGGACGAACAACTCGCCGCGCTCGCCAGCGCACCGCTCCGGGCCGGGTTCAACGTCCGCGCGGCGAGCCCGGAACCGATCGAGGCGGCCGGCGCCGTCTGTGCGGCCCACGACGCCGTCCTCGAGATCAACGCCCACTGCCGACAGGACGAGATGTGTGCCGTGGACGCTGGCGAGTCCCTCCTCCAGGCGCCCGAGCGGGCCGCCCGGTTCGTCCGAGCGGGTGCCGCCAGCGGCGCGACCGTGAGCGTGAAGGTCCGGGCCGAGGTCTCCAGTGTCGACCTCTCGGCCCTCGCGTCGACACTCGAGGCGGCCGGGGCCGACCTGCTCCACGTCGACGCGATGGACAGCGAAGCGATGATCGCCGAGGTTGTCGCGGCCACCGACGACGCCCGTGTGATCGCGAACAACGGCGTCCGGGACCGCGAGAGCGTCCGGGAGTACCTCGACTACGGCGCCGACGCCGTCAGCGTCGGGCGGCCGAGCGACGACCCGGCCGTCCTCGCCCGGGTTCGTCGCGCCACGGCCGCGTGGTTCGATACCGAGACAATCGATTCCGACAGCGCGGCCGACCGGGCAGCCGGGGAGGCCGAACCGTGAATCGGCCGACTGGCGAGGCGGACCCGCCGGCGCGGGCCGTTGCCGACGACGCCCAACTCGCACTCCTGCTCGAGGTGACGGGGACGCCGAAACCGGGGAACGTCGACCGCGACCACGACTACCCGGACCTGCGGTTCGAGCACTTCGTCGCCGGTGCGGTCCGGGCCGGCCCGGGCCTCGAGGCGCTTGCCAGCGGTGGGCCCCTCGGGGACGGATTCGAACTGGCCGTGGCCGGGATGAGCGGGCAATCCGGCGGCAATACCCAGTTCGGTGCCCTGCTGGCCCTAAGTCCCCTGCTCGGCGCGGTGGCCGCCGACCACCGCGACCCGGACGGCGCGGGGACGACCGACCGCCTCGACCCAGCCGACGTTGAAGCGACCGTGGCGGAAACCACCGTGGACGACGCCGTCGCCTTCTACCGGGCCTTCGACCACGTCGACGTCGCCGTGGGCGACCCGCCGCCGGACGTCGAGGCACCCGACGTCCGGCTCGGCGGCGACGCGGAGTCTCGACTCCGGACGCGGGATATGGCCCTCGCGGACGTGATGGCCGAGAGCGCCGAGGTCGACGGCGTCGCCGCGGAGTGGACCGGTGGGTTCCCGCGGACCTTCGACGCCGCCGACGGGCTGCTCGATCGGTCGGGGCCCATCGCAGACCGGGTGGCGTCGGTCTACCTCGACCTCCTCGCCGAGGAGGTCGACACCTTCGTGCTGGGCCAGCACGGCCGCGAGACGGCCGAAGAGGTCCGCGACCGGGCCGCCGCGGCACGGGTGGGTGCGGTCGACCCAGCAGCTCTCGCCGACGAATTCGTCCAGCGGGAAATCAATCCGGGGACCACCGCTGACCTGACGACCGCCGCCGTCTTCGTGGCCCTCCAGAATGGCCTGGAGGTGTGAGTGGTGAGCAGCGACAACCCGTCGGACCGGGACCGGCCCGCCGCGCGGTGGCCGGCCGATCTCCGCGGGGTCACCGAGTCCGTCGTGACGACGCTCGGGCCGAACGGCCTGTGGAACGTGGCCGCCCTCGGCCTCGAAGCGGCTGCGAGCGGGCCGTCTGGAGCCGAACCGGCACGGGCCGAGGGTGAGCCGGACCGGGTGACGGCCCGGACTTGGGGGCGAACGCGGACGCGGCTGAACTTCTCGGAACGCGGCGAGGGGTACGTCCAGTTCACGACCGACCCCGTCGACTTCGTGGAGGCCGCCCTCGCCGTCCGGGAGCGCGACGACCCGGTCCTCGAAAGCGCGGCCGCCTGGGCGCGCGTGACCGTCGAACGCGTCGAAGCCGGCCGGAGCGAGGGGACCGAGTGGGTCCAGTGGCGCCTCCACCCGGTCGAGTCCGTCGTTCGGGCCGAATCCGTCCCGACAATCAATCGGGGGTTCAACGCCCTGGTGGAGGCCACCGTCGTCGCCTCCCGGCTCGGGGTCGGTGCCTATGAATCGGAGCCACTTGAAGACCGCCTGGCGTACCTGATCGAGGTCGTGGAGCGCTGTGGTGGGTCCCGCGAAACCGAAGCGCTGGAGCGACTCCGATCGCTACGCGAGGACTGAGCGGCGGTCCCGTTCGCCCACTCACGGCGACATCACGTCTCGGTCGTCGACTCACGGCGACACACCGTCGCGGCCCCTTGCATCCCGTCTACCGACGAACCACGCGTGTCTGCAAGTCGAATGGTTTTAGGGGGCAAGCCGGCAACATGACTCCAACGATGGCCATCAAGCCCGCCTACGTCAAGAAGACCGCCACACTCCTGATGGAGCGATACCCCGAGGCCTTCGGTGAGGACTTCGAGCACAACAAGGAAGTCGTCCAGGAGGTCACCAACATCGAGTCAAAGAACGTGCGCAACCGTATCGCCGGCTACGTGACCCACAAACTGGGGACGGCGACCGAAGCCTGATAGGACGGGCCCTTCTCTCTCCCCTTCCACATCGGATTGCTCACAGCCCGACACGTACTCGGATATATATCCATCGGCTGCTCGTCGAGCGGGTCGGTTCCAGGATCGATCGGTCACCCCGACAGCGCGGCTCCCCCCCAGCGAACGCGGCGACGACCGCGATTCGGGGCCGTTTCCAAAGCGTTTTGAGCGGCGTCAACCCTACCCACGGGCATGACAGTACGCGCGGGCATCCTGGGAGCGACCGGGGCCGTGGGCCAGCGGCTCATCCAGCTCCTGGATCCCCACCCGGCCTTCGAAATCGCGGCACTGACGGCGAGCGAATCCAGCGCGGGCCGGTCCTACCGCGAGGCGGCGAAGTGGCGCATCGACGTTCCGATCCCCGACGACATCGGGGAGATGACTGTCGGTGAAACCGACCCGGCCGAGGTGCCGGAGGACGTCGACCTCGTCTTCTCGTCGCTGCCCTCCAGCGTCGGCGAGGCGGTCGAGCCGTCGTTCTGCGAGGCGGGATACGTCGTCTCGTCGAACTCCTCGAACGGCCGCCGCGACGACGATGTCCCGCTGATCGTTCCCGAGGTCAACCACGACCACCTCGATCTTCTCGAGGTCCAGCGGGACCGGCGCGGCTGGGACGGCGCCCTGCTGAAGAACCCGAACTGCTCGACCATCACGATGATTCCGCCGCTGGCAGCCATCGACGACGCCCTCGGTCTCGACCGGGTGACGGTCGCCACGCTCCAGGCCGTCTCCGGTGCGGGCTACTCCGGCGTGACGTCGATGGAGATCATCGACAACGCGCTCCCCCACATCGGGGGCGAGGAGGAGAAGATGGAGATCGAGTCCAGGAAGCTCCTCGGGGATTTCGACGGCGCCGAGGTCCACTGGCACGATGCCAGAGTCGATGCCTCCTGCAACCGCATTCCGACCATCGACGGCCACCTCGAGAACGTCTGGGCCGACACCGTCGAGGAAGCGAGCGTGCCCGACGTGGTCGAGGCCATGGAATCCTACCCCTCTCTCGACCTGCCGACCTCGCCCTCGGACCTCATCCACGTTTTCGAGGACTCCGACCGGCCCCAGCCTCGCCTCGATCGCGGTCGCGAGAACGGGATGGCCGTGTCCGCGGGCGGCGTCCGCGAGACCGAGGGGGGCGTGCAGTTCAACTGCCTCGCTCACAACACGATGCGCGGGGCGGCCGGCGCCTCGGTACTCAACGGCGAACTGCTCGCCGACCGCGGCTACCTCTGAGTCAACAGCCGAAGGGATCGGCCGGGTGCAGACGGCACTCTGCTGAGGCCACCCGGATGGCAGGCTATTTTACCGCCCGGAGGGAACGGACCCGGTATGGAACGTGTCGACGTCGCGATCGTCGGCGGTGGGCCAGCGGGGACGTCGGCGGCCTGGACCGCCGCCGAGGCCGGGGCCGACGCGGTGGTCCTCGAACGCGGCGTCCCACGGACCGACAGGGATGCCCCGGGTCCCGACTCGACCGACGCCGCCGGCATGCTCGACTACTGGATCGACATCATGGAGTTCGATCCGGGGGAGATTCCCGAGGAGGTGATCCTGGCGGAACTCGACGGCGCGGACTTCGTCGGGCCGAACGAGAGCCTGCGCCTGGAAACCACCACCATAGAGGCGGCCTACGACGGCTTCGGCTTCGCCTTCGACCGCGCCCGGTTCGACGACTGGCTGCGGGAGGAGGCCGAGGCCGCCGGGGCCCAGTACCGGGTGGGGGACAGCGTCACGGGCGTCGACACCGACCTCGCCGGCGAACCAAGCCACAGTCTGTCGCTGTCCTCCGGCGAGGAGGTCGTCGCCGACGCGCTGGTCCTCGCGGACGGCCCCCAGCGAACCGTCACGATGAACGCCCTCGACCAGTTCACTCCCGAGGACCGCTCGGTCGCGTCGGTCCTGTCGCCGCCCGAGGCGAACCACATCGCCTACCAGGAACACCGCCGGGTGCCCGAGGAGCTCTTCGAGCCCCGCTACCTCAAGTTCTGGTGGGGTATCATGCCAGGCCACACGGCCTATCCCTGGATCTTTCCGAACGACAGGAGCGTCGCCCGCATCGGCCTGACGATGCCCATCGGCCTCGATATCACCGACTACGACGCCAACGAGTGGGCACTGCTCCGGGAGGACGACGAGAGCATTCCGAACGGCGACGTCTACCTCCGCCGCCTGATCGAGCGCGAGTTCCCCGACTACGATCTCGAGGACTTTCCACTCGCTGACGACCGCGGCAAGCGCGACGGCACGGAGACGTACCCGATCTCCTCGACCCGCCCCATCGAGTCACCCGAGGCCGCCAACGTCGCCGTCGTCGGCGGCGCGATGGGGGCCACCTCCGCCTTCCACGAGGGTGGCGACCACGTCGCCGTCCGGACGGGGAAGATCGCCGGGCGACTCGCCGCCGGCGGCGACCTCCGTGGATACAACCGCGCCTGGCAGGACGCCATCGGCGACGAGATTCTCAGGAACGTCACCATGGCAGACCTCGCCCGGGACTTCGGCCCCTCGGACTGGGACCGTGCGTTCGGTGCCGTCGCCAACATGCTCGATTACGGGACATCGGGGTACTACCGGGTGCTGCGGTCCGGGCTGGCAGGCGTTGGCCTCTGGTGGGACTACCGGAGCACCAAACGCCAGTTCCGCGACGGGGGGTATGTGCAGTTCCGCCAGGGGGAGTATTCGGTATAGGCCGCCTGGGCGATGACCTGCCAGCGGTCACCGGAGTTGGACCGTGAAGTCCCCGCCGAGGGAGACGGCGAGCTCGGAGACCGCCAGGCTGTACTGGCGCTGGTTGCGGCCGTGGGGGTCGACCCTGATCGACTCCGTAAGGAGGCCGATCGACGCCAGCGAGTCCAGGTGGCGGTAGATCGAGGACATCGGTGCGTCGACCCGGTCGCCGATCTCTGCGGCCGTGAGCGTCTCGTCGCCGACAGCTCGCATGACGGCCCGACAGCCGTCCCTGGCGAGTGCCTCGAAGACCTCCTCGGAGTCGACCGACCGTGGACCGGACCGCTGGCGCTGACCACTCGGGGAGACGGTCGATACCATCTACGACCGCCCCCCGATACTGCCAAGACCTTTGCCCCCGCCTATGGGCGCTGGAGCGCGGCCGTGGCTGTGAGCTGGACGTGAACCGGACCGCACGGGCCGGGTGTTCGGTTTCCCGTCGTGCTCGGCCGACATGCGAGTGTCGCGACGACCCCTCTCGATCCGGCGATGGCAGGCCGGACGCTCGGGGGCGACCGGTCGTGTCCATCCTCCGTCCCCCTCGACCGTGCTCCTCGATCGCGTCGTGGAATCGATCCTGTCGTACATTGTAGGAGCCCCTCCACCACGGTGGGCAGGGTCCCCGGTTCCTGACGGGCCCTCGATCGGCCCGCACCCCCTCGACTCCCCCACGTCGTCGGGTGCCGGACCCCTGGAACCGGGTCCTGAACGCCGTGGACGTACGACTCCCAGCCTAAAAAGCCCGTTCCTCACCCACATGATCACAGATCCGGGCGCAATGGGAGACCTCTTGCGCTTAGCCTCTCGCCCTGGCGGTCGCGAGGTCGGGCCTTGCCAGTCGATTCCGGGGATAGACCAGTCGGCAAGGACCGAGCCTGGACCCGGACCGCCAGGACTCACTGAACGCCGCAACGTTCTTTCGCCTCCCGACCGTATGACTCACCGCGCACCACAGTCCCCGCCCGAGTTCACCCCCAGGGGGTGCAATGACAGCGCGGCGAACCCGGGTGCGCGATAGCACAGGTGCGGCGGTCCGACCGCCGCCCGGGGAAGGATCACCCGAACACCCGCCCGGCACGAGGGTTTCCCGGCTGACGCGGCAAACCGCCGAGGATGACGCCGGTCGTTAGTGTTCCGGGCGTACATTTTACGTATGCTATAAGAATTATGTATAAGAAATGTAAATCCCGAGGGACGGTCTGGTGTTCACAGCCAGTTTCTGCTCAGGTATTCAAGCGTCACGTCGGACTGATCGATACACTCTGAGAGTTCGTGCACGACGTCTCCGACCTCTCGGGCCGAAAGTGTCTGATCCTCCTGAAAGAGAATCCCAGCAGTGTCTTCGACATCTATCCGGGTGAAAAAGTCGTCATCTTGAGTGAGAATGAGGCGGTTCGTCTCGCGTCCATATACAGCGATATCCTCGTCATCAGCACCGAGGCCGAGTTCTTCGGCATCGTCGATCCATTCAACATCGTGACCGAGTTTCCGCAGATAGTTGATCGTCGCTTGCTCGACGTTTTCGTCA
Organism: Haloarculaceae archaeon; assembly: GCA_036625635.1. GTDB lineage: Archaea > Halobacteriota > Halobacteria > Halobacteriales > Haloarculaceae > JAZKTI01. Next base: position 5,383 of record JAZKTI010000017.1, on the reverse strand, counting down.
GCAAGAATTCGATACCCCATTAGTCACGCACTTCGTCGGGGTCAGTTGTCAGGTGAGCGTGTTCTTCGATATCAGATTGCCGCTGGCGTTCGACCTGACGCATCTCCTCAGGATGGTCATAATAGTAGGTGAGCGCCCGGTAGACATCTGCCACGTCGAGATCGTGGCGATCGGCGACAGTTCGCGGATCGAGCCCCCGCTCTTCGATCTGTTCTTTGATGAACTGAACGGTAATCCGCCGGCCTTCGAGATGTGGCTCGTCGTGGAGTTCCTGCACGATACGTCTCGTCACCTGGCTCATAACGAATACTACGCCGCCACCATACTTGAACGTCTGGACTGGGCGCCACCCGAGTTTTCACTTCCATCGAACTTACTAGTGGATTCTCGCCTGGTAGTGTTCCGGGCCCACATTTACGAACTACCGTATATACGTCTCCAGCGCAGTCACAACATCTTTACCGAACTCGTCGGTGACTCGCCCCAGCTCATCGACCAGAACGGTGCTCACGACCACCGGGCGAACTGTCGGAGGACGCGGTCCACCTCCGGATAGCGAGGCGGGGCCACCGGTATGCGGTCCCGCCAGCGTCGAGCTATTCGACCAGCTCCCAGTACTGAACCCGTTGGTCCGCTGGCTCGGCATCCGAACCCGGTCGAGAAACCCGGGGCCTGAGGCCGGCGTTGCGTAACAACCGTTGGACGTGTCGCTTCGTGTACTCCACGCCGAACTCCTCGACCAGGTACCGCCGCGCCAGGGTCGTCGACCAGGCAGGCTCGTCGAAGCCGACTGCAGCGGGGGGCCGAGCGACCGCGTCCCGAAAGGCCGCCCGCTGCTCGTCGGAGAGTTTCGGCGGACGCCCGGGTCTCGGCCGATCCGTGACCGCTTCTCGGATCGGTTCGTTCTCCAGTCGGTCGAACCACCGGTAGATCGTCTGTTCTCTGGTATTCAGCCACTCTGCGATCATCGGTACCGAGGGACCCCGCTTGTAAATAATCGCCACGAGCAACCGCTTCGTCTCCGTTTTCCCCTCGGCAGCCTCGAGAGCGGCTTCGAGATCCTCGACGGAGACGTCTTCTAACCGGCCCATGTATGCCGTATTGTTAGTTATCGGTTAAATGTTGGCGATTACTTCGGTCGGATACCTGCGGCCGGACAGGTTTGTCCCGACGTGATAGGAGCGGGCTCCGTCATTCGCGCACTTCACGCAATCGATGCGATCGACGTGTCCGCGCTCGGAATGCGATCGACGTGTCCGCGCTCGGAATGCGATCGACGTGTCCGCGCTCGGAATGCGATCGATCTCATCGACGGATAGCCACGCCGGCGGAATCGAGACGATGGATGAATGGATGGATAGACCTAATCGACGGGATCGAGCAACGAGACGGGCATCCCAGAACTGCTCGTTCCCCGCGTCGGGGTCCCGCAACGAGAAATTTTCCGCCCCGATTCGAGGAGTCAGTCCTCCGCCGGCTCCCCCTCCGCTGAGCTTCGCACATCCTCCGGATCACCGGGCTCACCCGACCCAGCCGGACTACCCGCTGCCTCCGCTGAGTCCTCCTCGACGACGCTCGTCGTCCAGGTCCCCCGGAGGAACCAGCCCAGAGCGACGGCGAAGATCGCCACGTTCGAGAACGCGATGGCGTACCAGACGCCGGTCGCACCCATGTCGAAGTACTCCACCAGGACGTAGGCCGGCGGGGCACGGAAGACGAACAGCGCGGCGATAGAGAGGAGCATCGCCGTCCGCGTCGAGCCACTCCCCCGGAAGCCGCCCTGGATCACCCGGAAGGCGCCCAGGAACAGGAAGGTCACGCCCACGATCCGGAGGTAGTCGGCACCGATGGCGACGACGACCTCGGCCCTGGACCCGGTGATGAAGACCGCGGTGATCGGCTCGGCGAAAACGAAGGCAGCGACGCTGACCACGGCGAGGACCGCCGCGATGACGCCGACGGCGGCGAAGACGGCACGCCGAGCGCGGTCGATCTGGCCCGCTCCCAGATTCTGCCCGACGGTGGTCTCGGTGCCGCGGGCGACGCCGAGCGCGGGGAGAAAGACGAGCGACGTGAGGCGGTTCCCGATGCCATAGGCGGCGACGGCCTCCTGGCTGGCCAGCGCCACGAGGGCCGTCAGGACCGTGATCCCCAGGGCACGGGTACTCTGCTCGATGCTGGCCGGCGCGCCGATCCGGACGATCTTCCGGACGGTCTCGCGCCGCGGCAGGAAGTCCGCCGGCGAGGGGGCCAGCCCGACCCGGCCCGACAGGAGCAGCCCCATCGCGATGAGGGCACCGAGGCCCCGCGACCCGATCGTCGCGATCGCGGCCCCCTGGACGCCGAACCCGGTGAAGCCGGTCAGATCGAACAGGACCGCCTCGAGGCCGTTCAGACCCAGGGCACCGAAGAGGACGTTGTCCTGGAAGCCGAGGATGAGGAACGGGTCGGCGAGCACGTTGAGGACGACGCCGAGTGCCATGAGGTACATCGGCGTCCTGGTGTCGCCCCAGCCCTGCAGGAGCCCCTGGAAGATGAAGAAGCCGAAGACGAAGGGAATGCCCACGAAAATGGTCCGCGTGTAGGTGACCGAGAGGCTGAATTCGAGTGTCCCGGGGACGGCCCCGATGAGCGCGAGCAGGTCCGGCGCGAGCACGAAGCCGACCAGCGAGAAGATCGCGGCGAGTGCGATGACGAAGCCGATCGTCTGGCCGGCCACGTGGTCGACGCGCTCGGTCCGGCCGGCACCCTTGTTCTGGGCGACGAGGACGGTGCCCGCAACGGCGAAGCCGCCAGCCAGACTGATGATCAGGAAGACGATCGCCCAGGAAAAGGAAAGTGCTGTGACTGCCTCCTGCCCCAGGCGCCCCACCCAGAAGGTGTCCGCGAGGTTGTAGCCGACCTGCATCAGGTTCGTGGCGATGATTGGCAGGGACAGGTAGAGCATCGGCTTGAGGAGGCCTCCGTCAGTTAGGTTGACGGCTCGACCATTCCCCCCGCTCATCGGAGAGCCCCCGCTGGCGGGTTCGCATGCCGCTCCGGTCCGTCCCAGGTACTGTGTCCGCGGGACCCGGTGGTGCTCACCGCGAGCCGGTCCGGGTGGCTCATCGGTCACTCACGAGCAGGCGCTCCAGCACGTAGTCGTCGACCCCGGCGCGGATCGTGCTCACGGGGTCGTCCGAAGTCGTCACGCGAGCGGCCATCGCCCCGTGGACCATGGCGACGAGCATTCCAGCCACCTCGTCGGGGTCCACCTCGCGGAAGACGCCCTCCTCGATGCCCCGCTCGATGACCGTAGCGAGCAGGTCGATGAGGAAGCGATCGTGGCGGCCAAACTGATCCCGGTAGGCCGGGTCGTGGGCGGCCTGGGCCCGTAACTCGACCATCGCGCGGAGGAACTCCTGCCGGCGCTCCGGCAGCGGAGCGGCGAGAACGTGATCCAGGATCGATTCGAGGTGGTCCCGTGGGCCGGCGTCGCCGTCCGGGGGCATGCCGGCCTCGAAGTGCTCGAGGAGGAACTCGAGGAAATCCAGCAGGAGGTCGTCCTTGCCGTCGTAGTGGTGGTAGATGAGTGACTTGCTCTTGGGAAACTCCTCGCCGATTCGCTCGACAGTTAGACCGGCATAGCCGTGTTCGCAGAGAGCGAGATACGTGGCCCGCATGATCTCCTCACGGGTCCCGCCGGGGTCGTCCAGAAACGAGTGGGTGTCGGCCATCGTTGACTGAACATTTATTCAACGGCGGGATACCTGTTTCCACTTCGGTCCGCAGCCGTCGCCCGACCGACACCGCGAAGTGTCGGGAGAACCCAGTCCTGCAATCATGGGAACCCACGATGTGACCACGCCCGATGGGGTGCACCACCTCGCGCTCGAGGTCGAGTTCGGCGACGGAGAGCTCCGTCTCGACACGGCGGCGATCGAAACCGACCACGGCCTGCTCCTCGTCGATACCGGGGTTCCGGGAACCATCGACCCCCTCACGACCCGACTCCGGGACGCCGGATTCAAACTCCGTGACGTCGCGACAGTACTTATTACGCATCAGGACGCCGACCACGCCGGCAATCTGGCCGACCTCCGGGAGCGAGTGGACCCGTTCGTCCTCGCCCACGAGGCGGCGGCCCGCGTCGTCGACGGTCGCGAACCGCCACGGGGCTCGGACGGATCGGGCCGGTATCCGCCCGCAAGCGTCGACCTCGAACTCCGCGCCGAGGCGACGATCAGGACGCGGGGCGGGCCTGCCCGAGTCGTGCCCACCCCGGGGCACACCCCGGGTCACGTTTCGCTATACTTCCCGGACTCGGGGTTCTTGCTCGCTGCCGACGCACTGACAGCGGAGGAGGGTCGACTGTGCGGACCCCGGCCCGACGTGACCGAGGACGTGAAAGAGGCGAACGCGTCGGTCGAGCGGCTGGCCGCCCTGGACGTGGAGCAGACGCTCTGCTATCACGGGGGCCTCGTCGATGCCGGCAGCGATCGCATCGCAGAAATCGCCGCGGAGAGTGCCTGAGCGCACCGCCACTCGCGGAGCCATCGCTCCGGCGTATGAAAATACGTGAAAGTGCGATCGGAAACCCGCGACGCGGCGTTCCCGATTGGTTGCTGCGACTTACAGGCGCGTGACGTTCGTCGCGCGAGGCCCCTTGGGGGCCTGCTCGATGTCGAATTCGAGCTCCTGTCCTTCTTCGAGATCGGGACCGCCAACGTCTTCCATGTGGAAGAAAACGTCCTCGTCCGCGTCCTCAGTTTCGATGAAACCGTAACCGCCCGTGTCGTTGAAGAAATCGACCGTACCTTTCGCCATTGCACCCGTTCAGAGGGTGGCTTGACAAATAAGTTTTCCGTACGCCGGAAGCCCGATCACCGGGCCACCCTCCGGTTTCCCTGCGAGAAACTCTCTCCGGAGGGTCTGGACAGACTGCCCCGCCGGCACCCTGCGAGGGACCCGGTCGGCCGCTGCCAGCCTGGGGTCCCGTCGGGCGCGACCTCCGGAAGTACCCGTGTCCTCGTCCAGGAGGTACTTTCTTGGTGGTGAGTCACGTTGTTTCATACCACCCCATGCAGGGGTCGTTCTACGCCGTACTCGGCGTCGACGCCGACGCGGATGACGCGACGGTCCGGGCCGCGTACCGGGAGGCCGTCAAGGAGCACCACCCGGATGTCAGCGACTATCCGGACGCCGGGGAGCGGTTCAAGCGCCTGACGAGCGCTCGCGACGTGCTCCTCGATCCGCCAGAGCGGGCCAGATACGATCGCCTGGGCCACGCTGACTACGTGAGCCGATCGGGGAGGGGGTCCGCATCGGGATGGAGTGCGGGCAGCACAGATAGTGGCGGTGGCCCAGAAACCGCCGCGGGTGGGACGAACACCGCGGGTGGGAC
>JAZKTI010000285.1:0-3084 GCA_036625635.1 Haloarculaceae archaeon | reverse complement strand
ACCCCCTCCTCACCCCCTCCTCAGCCCTCCACCCCGCCACGCGGTGTCAGTAATGTCCGAGCACGCCCCGGGACCGTGCGACCCGACCGGCGTACGTGAACGCCAGCTGTTCGAGGGTGCCCCACTGGGCCTCGTTCGTCGCGGTCATGACGAGGTTGAAGTAGGCTATCAGACACATGGTCCAGAGAAACCAGCCGACGATGAGACCGTCGACGGTTCCACCGAGTGCGGCCGCCCCGCCGGCCTGGAGCGAGCCCGCGGCAGCCTGGCCGCCGAAGAAGACGACCGAAAAGAAGAGGGACACGGAGACGAACTGCGCGAGCGTGTTCAGCGGGTAGCGGACCAGTAACAGGAATCGCTTCTTCACCACCCAGTACGGGAGAACCGTGAGGCCGGCGAGACCGTCGCTCCGCTCGGCGAGTCTAGCGGTCGCCGTCTCCCCCGTCTCTGTCGCGTGGCTCACGACCTGTCACCTCGCCCGGCGGAGTCGGCGTCCCGGGTCGATCCGCCGCCGTTTTCCGTGACGTCGAGGAGACCAGCTCGAGATCCGGTTCGACGACATCGACGGAGCCGACCTGACATCCCTCCGCCCGGAGTGTGTCGACCATCCCGTAGACCTCGTCGCCGGTCACGAGCACCTCGAAGCTCTCGCGGGCTCCGCGTTGCTCGAATGACTCCGCATCGAACGTCTCGACGAGCCCCTCGCGGACCTCGGCGGGGACGGTGCCCTCGACCTGGACGCGGTAGGTCTGGGTCCTGGATACCTCGAGCAGGTTCTCGACGCCGTCGTCGGCGACGATCCCTCCGTCGGACATGATGACGACCCGGTCGCAGACATCCTCGATGACGTCCATGTCGTGGCTGGAACCGACCAGGGAGAGGCCCTCTTCGTCGACGAATCGTCGAAGGTCCCGCCGGAGTGCCAGCGAACTCTCGACGTCGAGCCCGAGCGTGGGCTCGTCCAGGAAGGCAACGTCTGCGCCCCGGGCGAGCGTGCAGGCGAGCGAGACCTTCTGCTTTTGCCCACGGGAGAGTTCGCGGACCGCGGCGTCGGCCCTGTCCGCGATACCGAACTGCTCGAGAACCTGTTCGTGTCGGTCGCGGACGGTAGCCGGGCGCTGTCCCGCCAGCGCGGCGAAGAACTGGAGGGTCTCCATGACTGTGAGGCGCCAGTAGACGTTCTGTGCGGCCGCGAGCATGGCGCCGACGTGCCGGGAGGCCTCGGCCGGGTCCTCCTGCACGTCGACGCCGCCGACCTGGGCGGTCCCGCTGGTGGCGACGACGAGACCGAGGAGCACCTTGATCGTCGTCGTCTTCCCGGCCCCGTTTGGACCCAGCAGGCCGACGGCCTCGCCGGCCTCGACCGCGAAGCTGACGCCGTCGACGGTGGTTTCGGCGTCCTCGCCATCGCCGTAGGGCTTCCTGCGAGCCTCGACGGAGACCAGCGGCTGCGCCGCGCTGCCCGTGGCGGAGTGCGAGGCGACGTCCGTGGCCCGGACGGGAGGCTGTGCTCCGTCGGAGGGACTGGATCCAGGACGATGGGTGACCGCCCCTTGGTTGCCAGAGGTCCCGGCGTTGGCCCTTCCGGGGTCGGAATCGCCAAACTCGCTGGCGACCGGGTCCTCGGGGTCTTGCTCGACGGTCATGTGTAGGGCAGGATAGTGACGGGGGCTGACTCAAAAATTTCCAGAATGGTCGTCCAGTAAGGGAGGTGATGTGCGATTGGAGGCCGCCGAGGCCGGATTTCTTGCGCGCAGCGAAACCAGACACAACACGGACGTCGGAGCGATCAACACGATCCGGCACCAGGGCGCCGACAGGGCCGACGATCCGGGAGAGACCGGGTCGACGGCCGACCAGTCGGCCGCTTTGGATGCCCCTGGTGACGAGACGCGGCTCCCCCGACGAGACGCGGCTCCCCCGACGAGACGCGGCTCCACCGACGGTACGCGGCTCCACCGACGAGACACGACTCGCAATCGTCGGAGCGCTCGCCGACGGCCGACGGTTCGAGTGCAAGGCCCGAGGGCTCAGCTTCAGCGACCGCCGGGAAGCGGTCCACACTCGCGACGCGGGCTAGTCCAACGACCCCCTGGACGAGCACCGCGGCTTCATCCCCGGCGCGACGTCGCAGGTCGTCGACGTGACCAGGGTCGAGAATTCGACAGTGCCCGGCCCCTGCTGCCCTACCCCTCTTCCTGGAGGCGCTTGGTCGTCTCGACGAGAGGGTGGTGGGCGTAATCGACCGCCTCGATGTCCTCGATCGTCTGGAGCTCCTCCTTTGCGGCGGTGTCGGCCATGCCGAGGTCGACCGACTCGTCGATGACGATGACGTACGCGTCCATCTCTTCGATGCCGAGGCGGTGGGCGGCCTTGACGCGGTGGTGGCCGTCGGCAAGCAACATCTCCTCGCCGGTCTCGATGACGACCAGCGGTTCGGCCAGACCACGCTCGAGTTCGTACCGCCGACCCTCGAGTTCGTCGGCGTAGACCTTGGCCTGGGTTGGGGTCAGGCGATCCAGCGGTACCTCTCGTCGCTCCTCGCACACCTCGACCTCGTGGATGTTCTCCAGCGTCCGCATCAGTTTGTCGACCTTGCCGGGGGTCGCGCGCTCGATCTGGCTCCGAATGACGTCCGCGTTCGAGATGATGCCGACGAGGTTGCCAGCGTCGTCGACGACGGGGAGTCGCTGGATCCCAGAGCGGAGGATGACCCGGGCCGCGTCGTTCAGTTCCATCTCCGGGTGGGCCACGAGGATGTCCGCGGTCATGACCTTGAAGATCGGTTCGTGGTCGTCCTCCAGGAGGAGATCCCGGGCGCTGACGAACCCCTCGACCTGCCGACCGTCGGTCACGGGAAAACCGCTGTGCTCCTCGCTCTCGGCAATCCGGCTGGCCACGTCCGCGACCGTGTCGTCCGGCGAGACCGTGACGACCTCCCGCGTCATGTAGTCCTGGACCGTCGGCTTCCCGTCGTCTGCCATCGGCCGGGGAGAGGTGACGGTGCGGCAAAAACCCCCCGGACGGGAACAGGTACTCGATTTCTTCAGTTGCTCCCATTCGGCGGGCTGGTGACGTGGCGAG
>JAZKTI010000284.1:0-3089 GCA_036625635.1 Haloarculaceae archaeon | reverse complement strand
ACCCCCCGGGACACGCCCGTACAGGCCCCTGATTTCACGTCTTTTTGCAGGTTCGATGGCCCACTCGCGCACCGGAGTCGGTGAATTCACGTACAACGTCGTACACTCGCGAACAATGTCTGGTAGGTATATGGTCGTCTCTGTCCTACCGGGCAATGCGATGAGCCGGCTACCGTCCCGCCCGGCGGACGGCGGCTGACCGCCGCTCCCCGGGCGGGACCGATTTCCGGTCCCGACCACGCCCGCACCGATCGACGCGATCCGGTCCGGGCACGACGCGGCACACACGACCACAGGGGTACACGATGACGCGCCGGCGACGCGCGTCCTGCCATCCCGTCGCCACGGTTCATCGCCGCGACCGCCCCGGCCCCGTCGGGACCTCGGGCGGTCGGCTATCGTGCCCGAACTCAGGCGCCCGCGAGCGAGCGCGACAAGCAGCGGCGGCGAGCGCGACAAGCAGCGGCGGCGAGGGCGACAAGCAGCGGCGGCGAGGGCGGCGGCGAGCCCCGACGAAAAGCAGCGTCGCGGCCCCCTACCGCCGGCCGCTGTCGACGTCGTAGTCGAGTTCCGCGAGTTTCTCGGCCCACATGTCGCGCTTTTCCTGGTGGTCCTCGAGATATCCCTCCATCAGGACGGCGGCCTGCTCCTTGCAGTCCCCGCAGAGTCGATCGCCACCGACGCACTCCTCGTACACCTCGCGCGCGAACTCGTCGTCCTCGCCGGCCAGCAGGTAGGCGTAGAGTTCGTAGACCGGACACTCCTCGGCCCGCCCGCCGAGTTCTCGCTGCGCTTCGGCGGTCTCCCGGCCGCCCGTCGTCGCCGCCTTCACCTTGTCGTAGCCGGTCCCGGGGTCGTCGAGCAGGCTGATGTGACTCTCGGGTACCGACGAGGACATCTTCCCGCCGGTGAGGCCGGTCATGAACCGGTTGTACGTCGCGGATGGCGGGACGAAGCCGTAGCCCCCGGTCTCGACCTCGACCTGGCGGGCGAGTTCCTCGGCTTCCTGGTGGTCCAGGTCGAAGGCGTCGACGTGTTCGTCGTAGACGCGTGTCTCGCCCTCGATGGACTCGACGAGGCGCTCGAAGGCCGCCCCGGTCGCGTTCCGCTCGAGGAAGCGGACCCGCGGGCGGAGCGGTTCGCCGCCGGCCTCGTTGAGCATCGTGATGAGGTCATCGAGCGTCGTCGCTTCGACGTCCGTCGCCCCGGAGTCGCGCTCGCCCTCGAGGTACGTGGCCGCGTCGCCACACCGGATGGTCTGGTCGGGGTGGCGCGCGGCGAGGGTCTCGAATGCCTCGGCCAGCAGTGCCCGCTCCGCAGCGTCGGTTTCGAAGCTGGCGTAGGCCTCCGTCACCCCGAAGTACCGCACCCGGGCGGCGAGGTCGCGGGTGAGTCTGACGTGGGGGTCCTGGTCCGGGCCGACCGGGATGACCGTCGGCTTTGGGTCCCCGAGCTGCGGGTAGAGGATGTCCGCGGTCTGGGTAACGACGCTCTGCATGTGGCTGACGTCGGTCTCCCCGTCGAACCCGTAGATCGACTGCAACTCCGAGAAGTTCGCCTCGATGCCGAGTTCGAAGGCCAGGTCCTGGACCTCGCGGTTCGTGGACTGGCGGTAGAGGGTTCCCTTCTCGGGGTCGAAGCCCGCCGCCAGCAACGAGAGGACGTAGTCTCGGGCGTGCTCGTCGATCTCGTCCCAGTCCAGCCCGCGGGCGCTGTGGGCCTCGAGGTCGGCGATCAGGGCGTAGGCGTCCCCGCCCTGGCGCTGGTGGAAAATGATCTCGTCGAAGACGAGCTTGTGGCCGATGTGGGGGTCGCCGGTGGGCATGAAGCCCGACAGCGCCGCGAAGGGCTCGTCGTTCGTCATCGCCTCGGCGACCGGACGGTAGTCCCGGTGGCCGAAGACGATGCCCCGGCGCATCAGCGAGAACGGCTCGGGGATGGACGGCAGGATCTCCTCGAAGCGCTCGATCCCGAACTCCTCGAAGAGCTTCCGGTAGTCCTGGACGGTATCCGATCCCCAGGGGTCCAGAACCACCTCGTCGGCCCCGGTCGCACCGCCGTCAGCGAGTGGGACGCCTGGACGGGGCATGGTCGTCGCTGCCCCGGTGTCGGTGGACGGGTGGGACTCGTCGGCCGGTTCGCCATCGGCAATGGGAGCAGATTCCGTCGTCGTCCGGTCGGATTCCGTCGTGGTCCGGTCGGATTCCGTCGTGGTCCGGTCGGATTCCGTCGTGGTCCGGTCGGATTCCGGCGTCGGGCCGTCGGAATCCGTCGGCGCGTCGTCTGGGTCTGTCATCGGTCTTCCTCGGTGGTCGTTGGGTGGGTCATCGCGTCCGGTGGGGAAATGTTCGTGGGTCGGTGACTCGGGAGCGGGCGGCCAGAAAGCGGAGGGAGCATCGCGCCGCCGGCGAGCCGGGTCAGGCGGGGGCGCCGGCGAGCGCGAGACTGTCCGGGAGCGAGCGCCAGCGCCAGCCTCGATTCTCGGAACCGGACATCTTGTTCGTCCCTCCGGCAGAAGCGAGTTAACCCTTTCCCATCGCGGCCCGCCACGATTCGGCACGATAGGGTGGGAGTAGGGTTCCGCGCCAGGATTTCGGCCTCGGAGAACCTGATCGCTGACCGCCTCAGCCCGTGCGAAGGGGCGCAACGCAACTGAACCGCCCAGAAATCCCTCACCTCGCTCTCTGGAGTTGCTGGAACTGCTACCGCAAATACCCAGAAAGCCCTCACCTCGCTCTCTGGAGTTGCTGGAACTGCTACCGCAAATACCCAGAAAGCCCTCACCTCGCTCGCGGTCGCTGAGCAGGATATCTTCGCTCCCTCCGGTCGCTCGATAGGGCCTGCTCAGCGACTAGACAAGCGCGAGCGAGGTTCGCCCTTTCAGTCCGCCAGGAATTGGAACCTGCGGACAACTGAGAAGGAGCCGAACGTTCAGGCATCCTCGACTCTCCAGATGGCGCGTGCCGTCGAGCGTGCCGAGTCGGGTGAGCGAAGCGAACCCGAACGAGGCCGCGAGACACGTCGCGCGAGGGATGAGGAGCGCAGACCCGAGCGAAGCGAGGGTCGAGCACCGCAATCGGCTGGGGAGG
>JAZKTI010000283.1:0-3131 GCA_036625635.1 Haloarculaceae archaeon | reverse complement strand
TCACGGATATTCACGTCGCCCGATTCGGTAACGCCAATATAGACGTTCCCACAATCAACCACAGTTTCTGTAGATACTCCGTCGCTGTTAGGGATATTCGCCTCAAATTTATAGGATCGATCGTGGTAAACCTCCGTGTCCAGCTTAATTCCGGGAAATTGGTCGATCTCGGCTTCTATTACAACGGTGTCTGAAAACACAACCAGATCTTCAGAATCGGTGATCGTGATGGTCATTGATTGGTCGCTCGCTGACTCGTTATATAACATTACAGCCCACGTTTCTCTGGTACAGGCGTGCTCACCATCCGATTCTGGCTCTTGAGTACGACACCCAGTCACAGAGGCGACGAGAGAAGGACCAACCAATGTGAGAAGCCTCCGGCGGTTCACGGTAGTGGTACTGACAACCGTGTCGGTAAATGCTTTCTTCGGCCTTGATTCGAGACTGAGTGCATGCCTGCATTCATAAACGATACCACTATCTTGGTCGTCATGACGGCTGGATCAACTGCCACAGCTTCAAATTAAACTCGTGCAAGGTTCGCGGCCTCTATCTTGCACGCGAGTCTCGACAAGACTTGGATAACAGCGCCTGCCGAGGGTTCTCTGACACGCTCTGATGACGACTAGCCTGGGGACGTCTCCTGCCGACGACCGGCCTGGGGACGACTCGTCTGGCGAGTTGGCACTGGGTGATTGGGGCCCGCCCCAGCACGTGGGCCTCAACAGAACCGGTAAGGCCGAGGCATTCCACCGACACCACATGGTCGAGATTGAATCGGCAGACGTGCTGGCACGTGGCGACGAAGCCCCATCGCTCTCCCTGCCGGGCGTGGACGGGGAGACCGGCGCGCTCGAGGACTACGCGGACGAGTACGAGGCGGTTCTCGTCGTGTTCACCTGCAACCACTGTCCTTACGCACAGGCGAAGTTCGAGGAATTGAACCGACTGGCCGAGGCGTTCGAGGACCTCGCGGTCGTCGGGATCAACCCGAACGACGAGGAAGAGTACCCGGATGACGACTTCGAGACCATGCGCGAGCTGGTCGAGGACGACACGATCCGGTACGACGCCTACCTCCGCGACGAGGACCAGTCCGTGGCCGCTGCCTACGGGGCGACCTGCACGCCCGACCCCTTCCTCCTCGAAAACGAGGACGGCACATTCAGGCTCGTCTACCACGGGCGGCTGGACGACGCCATGAACCCCGAGGACGAACCGACCGAGCGAGAGATGGCAGACATCGTGGAGCGACTCCTCGCGGGCGAGGAGATCGATGACGAGTTCCGGCCCTCCCGGGGCTGTTCGATCAAGTGGCGCGAGGGCAACGAACCCGATTACTGGGACTGAGCGACCGTGGCCACGATCGCCCGGACAGTTTTCCGACCCGGCGCCGAACGGAACCCATGACCCATCCGGTTCCAGCGGCCCTCGCGTCGTTCGCCGTCGAACTCTCCCCGCCGCGCGACGAGATCGTCCGGGAGATGGACGCCCGCGCGGCGGAGACCGACTTCCCGACCGTCGGACCCGCGGTCGGGACGTGGTTTCGCCTGCTCGCAGACCTGGTGGATGCGAGCCAGATCTTCGAGTTCGGCTCGGGCTTCGGGTATTCGGCGTACTGGTTCGCTCGGGCCCTCCCGGCCGACGGCGAGGTCGTGCTGACGGAGGTCGACGCCGACGAACTCGCGACAGCACGCGAGTACTTCGAGCGCGCGGGCCTGGCTGACCGAGCCAGGTTCGAGCACGGGGACGCCCTCGAAACGGTCGAATCCTACGACGGGCCCTTCGATGTCGTCCTCGTGGACAACGAGAAGGACCGGTACGTCGAGGCCTTCGACGCCGTCCGGGATCGGATCGCGCCCGGCGGCCTCGTGCTGGCGGACAACGCCCTGACCGCCGGGTCGACCGTCGAGTTCGAGGGCGTTCGCGCACTTCTGGGGAGTGGTGACGACGGCGGAGCCGGCCCGCCCGGCACGTCGCCGGACGGGGCGGAGAAGGACGGCCGGTGGACCGAGGGCACCCGCGGGATCGCCGACTACCTCGCCCACGTCCGCGCCGCCGATGGCTTTCGGACCACCCTCCTGCCGCTCGGTGAAGGGGTGGCCGTCAGCTACCGCGTCCCGGCCTCGTGACCTGTCGACGTGCGCGCAGAAGGCCGCCCTGTCCCTACCGCATCTGTTCGATGTACCCCAGGATGTCCTCCCGGTAGGCCGACGGCGTCAGTCCGAGGTCGAGGGACAGCGTAGCGGTCTCACCTGTCTCGAGGTCTCGCTGAACGGACTCGCTGTAGTTCTCGTCTGGGTGGACGCCTGCGGCGACCATGATCCAGTCGTCGTGGTGCCAGACGGCGAGGTGCCCGGCCATCTTCACCGCGGTAGAGGGGATCTCGAGCTCCTCCCCGAGGACAGCGGCGGCACCTCCGTCGAAGGGGAAGTCGGCATGGTACCGGTACAGGGTCGCCGTTTCGCCGGTAGCGACCTCGAGCGTCCCGGCCTCGGTCCGTTCGACGTTCTGCAGGCCGACGTTGGTCATCGTTTCTTCGAAGGAAAGCTGCGCTGTAGACCTGGCCGCTCCCATAACTTCCGCCCGGCCGATCCCGAGTGGCATGTTGTCGACGTCGGGACCCGGGTCGATCCGCGACCCAACGACGAGCGCCAGGTACTGGTCGAGTGCCTCAGAGCTTGTTACTGCGATCGGGCGCGAGAACGTCTCGCCGGCTCCCTCGATGGTCACCTCGCGGGCGCGGACCTCCTCGAGTAGTTCCCGGTTGCCGTATTGGACGGTGGTCGTCTCGGTCGGTATCGAAAGTGGTCCCAACCGCACCTCGGTCACGAGCGCCCCCTCGCCCGTGATCCGTTCCCAGCCCTGGGCTTCCATTTGCTCCGTCGGGAACGTCGGGGCCGGTGCATTCGGCGGGTCCATGATGCTCAGAACGGTGTAACCGACGCCAAGGAGGCCTACGAGACCCGTGCCGAGCAGCGCTCGTCGGCGCGTGAGCCAGCCTTCCTCACCGGCCGCACTCCCCTCCTCCTGATGCGTTTCCTGTTCCTGTTGGTCACCTTGCTCTTGTTGGTCTTCCTGCTCCTTCGCCTCGTCCTGGTCCTCCGCCTCTTCCTGCTCCTTCGCCT
>JAZKTI010000282.1:0-3131 GCA_036625635.1 Haloarculaceae archaeon | reverse complement strand
CCACGTCCTCGCGCTCCACGTCCCCGCGCCCCACGTCCTCGCGCTCCACGTCCCCGCGCTCCACGTCCCGTCATTCCCCTGGGTAATCACACCGGCGAGTGGGGATACGTTATGAGCATGAGTAATTATTTGGTGGTGGAGGCCTTAGATGTACCCGAGATGGCCACCACGGACTGCACCGTAGGCATCGACCACGTGACCGTCGTCCCGGAGAACTTCGAACCGTCCGACGCGCTCCGGCCCGGGCCGGAGGTCGACGAGGTCGACCACGAGGAGACCGACGAGTAATCGCGGCGAGCAATCCGGGGACGCCCCCGCCCTCCTGCAGCGATCGGGCCACAACGGGCGTGGCGCCGACACATGCGGGCCAAGAAGAAGCTTCTTGTATCCCACCCCAGTAGCCGCCTCCATGGGTCTGTTCGACCGGATTCGCGGCGACGACGGTCCTCGCGTCGCCTTCATCGGGATCGACGGGGTTCCCTACAGTTTGCTCGCGGACCACGAGGACGAGTTCGATAACCTGGCTGCAATCGCCGCCGAGGGGGCCGGCGGTCCAATCGACAGCATCATCCCGCCGGAGTCGAGTGCGTGCTGGCCGTCGCTCACGACGGGAGTAAACCCTGGAGCGACCGGCGTCTACGGGTTCCAGGACCGCGAGGTCGACTCCTACGAGACCTACGTGCCGATGGGCCGGGACGTCCAGGCGACGCGTCTGTGGGACCGCGTCGACGACGCTGGCCGCGAGGCGTCGGTGCTGAACGTCCCCGTGACATTCCCCCCGCAACGCAACCTCCAGCGGATGGCGTCCGGCTTCCTCTCCCCCGGTGTCGGCAAGGCCGCTTACCCGGACGACCTCCGGGACTACCTCGAGGGCATTGACTACCGGATCGACGTAAACGCGAAACTGGGTCACGACGAGGACAAGAGCGACTTCGTGGCTGACGCCCACGAGACACTCGAGGCCCGGCGGGAGTCGTTCATGCACTTCGTCGAGGAGGACGACTGGGACCTGTTCTTCGGCGTCTTCATGACCACCGACCGGGTCAACCACTTCCTCTTCAAGGACTACGAGCGCGACGGCGAGAACCGCGAGGCATTCATGGAGTTCTACCGGACGCTCGACGAGTACATCGGCGAGATCCGGGACGCGCTCGCCGACGACGTCACTCTCATCGTCGCTTCGGACCACGGGTTCACCAGCCTCGACTACGAGGTGCACTGCAACGAGTGGCTCCGCCGGGAGGGCTGGCTCGAGTACGAGGACGCCGAGGACCACAGCGAACTCGCTGACATCGCCGACGAGACCCGGGCCTACTCGCTCATTCCGGGCCGGTTCTACGTCAATCTGGAGGGCCGCGAACCCCGCGGCAGCGTTCCCCAGGACGAGTACGAGGAGGTCCGAGCGGAACTCAGGGCCGAACTCGAGGCACTCGAGGGCCCCGACAGCAAGCCAGTCGTCGATCGGATCGAGACCAAGGAGAGCGCCTTCCGGGGCGAGCACGACGACATCGCGCCCGACCTGGTCGTCATCCCGACCCACGGGTTCGACCTCAAGGCGGGCTTCAAGGAATCCGAGGACGTCTTCGGCCCCGGCCCAAGAAACGGCATGCACAGCTTCGGGAACGCCACGCTGCTCGTCGACGACCCGGACGTCCGCGTCGAGAACGCGGACCTCTACGACGTCGCCCCGACTATCCTCGACCTCATGGACCTCGACTACGACCGGACGGCGTTCGACGGCAGCAGTTTGCTGACCGGTTAACACGGGATCGGACGACCCGGTCGGATTTTCTGACGGGGGCCGCCGCGGCTACGCCGGGTTGGCCGCTGTCCTTCGAATTGGCGATGAAATTCGGTGTCGAGTTCTGGACGTTTCACAGTAGGTACTTGCTGTCTGGGTAGTGAATACCTCATCCCGCAGCCGGGTCCTCCAATGTCTCTACGGTCGTTCTATCGTCTCAGCTCCGACGAACGGATCGCCGCTGAGCATTTCACTCGGCTCTGATTGGCTCGTTGCAGGAGTTCCGAATGGAGGACCTCGTTCATCATTTCCAGACCTGTAATTGGTCAATCAAAATATATATGCGTTACTGATATCCCCTCGGAATTTTCTCGCAGAGAACTGGTAAGACGGCAGGATAGGGCTTTTCTGGGAAGTGGACTGGGACCTCAATCGATCGTGGTATCGAATCAACAACGGCCTGGGACGATGGTTCGGGCTTCGACAGTAACTCGCCGTTTTGATCATAGCGAACTTAAAATGGGACGAGTGGCGAAGTAGTGAGCGCGCGTTTGAAATCCGATTTGGACGGCCGTGGCTGGTCTAGCGAGCACTCAAACTCGGTCAGAGCTTTCGATGTCGTCCCTGGACTGAGATCGTTGTCGGGAAACTGCAGTCCCCAGACACAGTTGGGAATGTGTGCTCAACTCCGAGTTTTCTGGTACACACCCCGAAAGGAGCGAACTAACGCCGAGTGTAAGCGCTGCCAGAATACGATGTCGGGACGGTGGGGGCATCGGTATTCAGTTCCTGCAATCCAGTACCTCGTTTGGGTTGATACGCACGGCATTGATCAGGTGGTTCAGCAGGGACTCCCCAAAGTAGACGAAGGTGACGTGATGGATCCTGGCTCTGTATTCAACACGGCCTCTGACATCTATCACTCTGTGACTGTATGAAAGAACTCTCCCGTTACCGGAGCTACCCCCTTGCATCCGAGCGAGCGGGTCCAGGAGCGACCAGCAAGCGAGGTTCGCCGGCCCGAACGTAGTGAGGGCCGGCCTTTTTTGACCTAGTTTTTGCGCCGAGTGGTGGCCGAACGAAGCGAGGCCACCCGAGGCGGAACAAAGAGGGGTAGCATCCGGCGGCCGCCAGGCCGCCGGTTCACCGGTCTCGAGCGAGCGAAGCGAGCGAGAGTCCGCCCTTTTTGACTTAGTTTTTTGCGCCGAATCGGTGGCCGAACGAAGCGAGGCCACCCGAGGCGGAACAAAGAGGTAGAGCATCCGGCGGCCGCCAGGCCGCCGGTTCACCGGTCTCGAGCGAGCGAAGTGAGCGAGAGCCCGGCCTTTTTTCACCTAGTTTTTTGCGCCGAATCGGTGGCCGAACGAAGCGAGGCCACCCGAGGCGGAAC
>JAZKTI010000281.1:0-3135 GCA_036625635.1 Haloarculaceae archaeon | reverse complement strand
CTGCGGTGGCGGGAGCACTCCCACCAACACCAGAGAGCGAGGTGAGGGCGTTCTGGCTGTCTGCGGTTGCGGTGGCGGAGCACTCACTCAAGCGAGCGAGGTGAGGCGTCACAAGTGGTTGGCAACCAGTCGCTGTCGACCGTCCGATACCACTTATCACCCGCCCGCCTGAATCACTACCCATGCTCGACTACGTCGACCTCGAATCGGATCTCGACGGCGAGGAACGTCTCATCCGCGACACGGCACGCGAGTTCGTCGAGAGCGAGATCAAACCGGACATCGGCGACCACTTCGTGGCGGGGACCTTCCCCGAGTCCCTGATCACCGAGATGGGCGACCTCGACTTCTACGCGCCGAACATCGACGCCGATCCCCTCCCGGGCGTGTCCGAGAAGGCATACGGCCTCCTGATGCAGGAACTCGAGGCGGGGGACTCGGGCGTCCGCTCGATGGCCTCGGTCCAGGGCGCCCTCGTGATGTACCCGATCCACGCCTTCGGCACCGACGCCCACCGCGAGCGCTGGCTCGGGGACCTCGCCGCCGGCGACGCAGTAGGGTGTTTCGGCCTCACCGAACCCGAGCAGGGCTCGAATCCCTCGGGCATGCAGACCACCGCCGACCCCGACGGCGACGGCTACCGGCTCTCGGGAACGAAGACCTGGATCACCAACGCGCCCATCGCCGACATTGCTGTCGTCTGGGCGAAGGCGACGGACGCCCCGGGTGGCGGCAACGCACCCGGCGACGTCCGCGGGTTCCTCGTGGAGACCGACCGCGACGGCGTCGAGACCCCCGAGATCGACGGCAAACTCTCGATGCGGGCCTCGGTGACGGGCGGGATCGAACTCGCCGACGTCTTCGTCCCGGGCGAGGCCGTCCTCGACGTCGAGGGGATGAAGGGGCCGCTCTCGTGTCTCACCCAGGCTCGCTACGGCATCGCCTGGGGCGCCGTGGGGGCCGCGCGGGATTGCTTCGAGACCGCGCGGGCGTACGCGACCGACCGGGAGCAGTTCGACCGACCGATCGGGGGCTTCCAGCTCCAGCAGGAGAAGCTCGCGGAGATGGCCACCAAAGTCACCCACGGGCAGTTACTCGCCCACCGCCTGGCCGACCTGAAGGAACGCGGCGACCTCCGGCCCCAGCAGGTCTCGATGGCCAAGCGCGGAAACGTGCGGATGGCCCGGCAGGTCGCGCGGACCGCCCGCGAGATGCTCGGCGGGAACGGCATCACCACGGACTACCCGCCGATGCGCCACCTCGCGAATCTGGAGACGGTCTACACCTACGAGGGGACCCACGACATCCACTCCCTGATCCTGGGCGAGGACCTGACGGGCATCCCGGCCTTCTCCTGATTCCCTCTCCGGAATCCTTCCCCTGATCTCTCTCCCGATTCCCTCTCCGGAATCCTTCCCCTGATCCCCTCGACCTTGTTTAGACGCGAGAGAGAGAGAGAGAACTTCTCGAACCAGATTTCGTGCTAGTCGAACTCACCGGTGACAGCGCCACACTCCTCGCAGATCGACAGCAGGGCGGTCTTGTCGTCGGTGATCTCGAAGCGCTGGTGGGTTCGCTCGCCGCAGTCGGGACACGCCCGAAGCACCTCGGTCTCGGGGCTCTCACGCGGGGCGCCGATGGCGAGGGCGCGGACCCGCTCGGAGCCGTCGTTCCGGCCGACCTGCCACTCGCCCGGGGCGAAGCGGACGAGGCTCTCGGGGCCCACGTCGACGTCGCCGTCCTCGGTCTCGAAGGTCGCGGTCCCCTCGAGGACGTAGAAGACCTCCTCCTGGGTGGGGTGGCGGTGGTAGCCGATCCCGAAGCGCTCGCCGGGGGCGAGTTCGTAGTAGTTCAACGCCAGGTGTTCGGTGCCCAGGGCGTCGCCGACCGGGCGTTTGACGTCGGCCGGTGCGAACATCGAATCGAGGTCCTCGTGTGCGATGCGGTCCATGGGCGGGGGCTTGGGCAGGGAGGTACAAAACGGTATAGCCGGGGCAGGACCCGGTGTTGCGGCGTCCGCGATGGTATTGTCGGAACGGAACCGGTGCCGTCGGGTCCCGGTGTTGCCGAGGCAGGAACCGGTATTTCCGGGTCCGAACGGGGGAGCCGGCCCCGACGCGCCCCGGAACGGCGCGTGGCTAGACTATACGTTTATCCTCCCAAGCGCGTACCATCGAGCAATGACGAGCGATGAGACGCCGGCCAGGGCCGCCGGCGTGCCGAGGACGGAGACGATCGACCCGCCCTCCGATTTCGTCGAGCAGGCAAACGTGACACCCGAGCGCCTCGAGGACTTCGAGGACGCTCGCGACGTCTGGGCCCGGGCGGCCGATCTCCTCGACTGGGAAGCGTCCTACGACGCGGTCCTCGACGGCGACGAACCACCATTCGAGTGGTTCGCTGGTGGGTCGCTCAACGCGTGTTACAACTGCGTCGACCGCCACCTTCCCGAGCGGAAGAACCAGCTGGCCCTCGTCTGGGAGGGCCGACTCGGCGAGCAGCGGACCTACTCCTACCGCCGGCTCCACCGCGAGATTCAGGCCGTGGCCGCGACCCTTCGTGACCTGGGGGTGACCCAGGACGACGTAGTGACCATGTACATGCCGATGATCCCGGAACTCCCCATCACGATGCTGGCGTGTGCCCGCATCGGGGCCGTCCACAACGTCGTCTTCGCGGGCTTTGCGGCCGACGCGCTGGCGACCCGGATGCGCCGGGCCGACTCCAGCTTCCTGGTGACCTGCGACGGATACTACCGGCGGGGGCAGGCCGTCACCCGGAAGAACCACGCCAACACCGCGACGGTCAGTCTGGACGAGGAGGTCTCGACGATCGTCGTCGACCGGCTCGGGACGGCCTTCGAACACAACCTCGGGCCGAAGGAGTACGACTACGACGAACTCGTGGCCCAACGGGACGGAGCGACCGTCGAACCGGTCTGGCGGGACGCCACCGACGACCTGTTCCGGATCTACACCTCCGGCACGACCGGCCAGCCGAAGGCGGTGACCCACACCACCGGCGGCTACCTCTCGGCGGTCGCCTGGACCAGCCACGCCGTCCTCGACGTCAAGCCCGAGGACACCTACTGGTGTTCGGCCGACATCGGCTGGATCACCGGCCACTCCTACATCG
>JAZKTI010000280.1:0-3140 GCA_036625635.1 Haloarculaceae archaeon | reverse complement strand
CGACGACGGCGGAGGACTTCTTCGACGCCCTGGCGTACGACCAGGTGGCCCGAGCCGCGGTGCCCGAGGCGATCCGGTCGACCACCGAGTTCACGGACCTCTGCCCTGCGTCGGCAACTCCCATGCGGAAACGCTTCTAACGGGTGCCGATGGAGGCCTCGCCGATGCCTTGCACCACGGCCGCCGAGGTGTCAGGTGGGTGGAGGGGTCCCGAGGGCCGAGGCGTCAAGCGGGTGGAGGCGTCCCGAGGGCCGAGGTGTCACGTGGGTCGAGGCGTTCGGCGCTCTCGGCCCTCGTGGACCTTCCAGGCCTCACCGCCGCAGGCGTGGCGAGCGATGGTGAGTGTCAGCCGAACCCGCTGTCCGGTGCGTGACTACCTCCACACTCGTCCCGGGCGCCGACAGAGTCGGGTAGCCTCAGTCCAGGCTCTTGCGTTCCTGCTCGGGATGGTCGGCGACGTAGACGCTCGTCCGATCGGGAACGTCGTCGGTGATCCAGGAGTTCGCGCCGATGCTCACGTGGTCGCCGATCGTGACCGCCCCGAGGATCTTCGTCCCGGCACCGACGACGACGTGGTCCCCGACATCGGGGTGGCGCTTGTACCCCTTCGAGAGCATGTGCTCCTCGTCCTCCTCTTCCTCGAAGTGGAGGGCGCCCAGGGTCACGTCCTGGTAGATCCGCGCCCAGTCGCCGATGGTCGCCGTCTCGCCGATGACGACGCCCGTCCCGTGGTCGATGAAGAAGAAGTCGCCGAGCTCGGCGCCGGGATGGATGTCGATCCCCGCCTCGCTGTTCGCGAACTCGCTCAACTCTCGTGCGTAGGCGTCGAACCCCATCTCGTAGAGGTCGTGTGCGACGCGGTGCACCAGGGTCGCCTGGAAGCCCGGGTACGATCGAATTATTTCGATGTAGCTCTTCGCGGCTGGATCGCCCTTGTAAGCGGCTTCAACGTCCTTCTTGAGGGTTTCCCGGATGTCGGGCAACCGATCGAGCATCCGGTCGACTTCGGCCACGCAGTCCTCGTCCACGTAGGGTTCGATGCCCAGGCAGAGCACCGACCCCAGGTCCACGAGGTGCTCGTGGATCTCCTCGACGTCGGTGGTCATCGACCCCGCGTTCCAGCACCGGGGAAAGAAGACCTGTCTGAGACGGTGGACCTCTTCCCGGCCCTGGGCCCGTCGGGGGAAGTTCAGCGTCGGATCGAGTGGAAACGGCTCCTCGTCACGCTCGTAGGACTCATGCAGTCGGCGGGCGGCGTCCCCGCTGTAGCTATACCCCATGTACAACAGTTATCGAGCACGACCTTCTAACCTTGGCGATTGGACGGTGCCCGCGATCCGTGGGTGGGGTGGCGAATGGGTACTCGCTGGCTCCGACGCTCCAGGATCCAGCGCGGTCTGGCACGAAGTATTATGACGCATTCTCACCGTGGGCAGTCCCGGTGTCCTCGCTTCCGGGCTCGTCGCTCAGGGTCTCGTCGTTCACGGTCTCCTCGCTTCCGGGCTCGTCGTTCACGGTCTCGTCGTTCACGGTCTCCTCGCTTCCGGGCTCGTCGCTCAGGGTCTCGTCGTTCACGGTCTCCTCGCTTCCGGGCTCGTCGCTCCTGGCCTCGCCGCTCCCCCAGCTTATTGCCTCTCGGTGTCCGCACTCCCAGTCTCGTCCTCGGACATCACGTCGGCCCCCAAGTCCTCGCCGGTCCCGACCTGGGGTGCCCCGATGGCGAGCCAGCCGTGGGTCTCGTCGGCGGTCCGGTTGAGCAGGGTTCCTGACGGTATCCGGGTGGACGTAACCGATTCCGCCCGCGGGAACGGTGTGAACCTCGCCGTCGATCGCGATCTGGCCGTCGGTCCCGGGGCCGACGAACACCTCCTCCTGGCCCTCGTTGGTGTGAGGTGCAGCCACCTCGCCGGGCTCCACCTCGACCTGGTTGAGGCGCATCTCACGACAGCCCAGCGGGTCCGTGAGCTTGCGAACGGCCGTCTCTCGGGTGTCGAACTGTCCTGCCGGGACGTCCGACGACTGTAAGATATCGAACTCGGCAATGGTGATCCACGGATGGATTGCCCCAAAACGCCACAGGAGGGGACTCCCCGTTCCCTGCCCGTCGCCAGCCGCAATTGTTTCGACCAACCCGGCCGGCAGGTGTCCCTCGGTTTCGATTCGGGCACTGCAGCGGCGGATCACAGACTGTCGAATTCGACGGCCCCGTTGGTCGTCTCCAGGGCGAGTATCGGGCCGCCGTCGCCGAGCGTCGCCGCAATGGTCCCGTCGCCGACTGTCTTCGTCTCGAGGTCCAGCCCCCCTGCGTCGATGGCCCCGTTCGTTACCCGGACGTCGAGCTCGCAGTCCACGGGCGGGTCGATGGCCAGGCCGATGTCCCGGTTGGTGGTTTCCACTCCGACGTTGCCGGGCACGCCGCGAAAACCGGCGCGGACGTCCCCATTCGTGTTCCGGAGGTCGCCGATGCGGGAACAGTCCCGCACGGTCACGTCACCGTTGGAAGTTCTCCCGGAGACTGCGCCGTCGACGTCGCGCCCTCTCACGTCGCCGTTGACCGACGACAACGCCAGGGTCCCGGCGAGATTCCGGGCCCGGACGGTCCCGTAGTAGGTCGCGATCGCCGCGTTCGGGACCGTTTCCGAGACGGGCAGGTGGAAATGTAGGGTGACGTCACCCTATCGATGTCCGCCGCCCGCCGGTTCGAGATTGCGCCGGTCCTTCCTCGCAGTGACGGCGACAGAGACGCGGTCGAGGTCGATGCCATGTCGGGTCCGCTTCGTGAGTTCGTGGTCGCCGTCGGTGCGGTCGGCTCCGACGACCGTGACGTCGCCGTTCCGGTTCGAGACGTGCAGGCTCACCCCGGTTCGAGGGCCTCGATCGTCAGGGATTCGGAGGCCGTCTCGAGTTCGCCGATACAGCCGGCGAGTGTGGAGAGGGCGATGCCGGTGACTGCCGAGGAGAGGAACCGTCGGCGGCGCATGGCGGAGCCTTCGCCGGCTGGGGGTTTGGGGGGTTGCTGGTTCCCGCCGTCCTACGACAGCCGGCCGGGTGGGGGGGGGGTGGGTTCGCTTCCAGATGGTGCCCCCCGTTGTGGCGCCTCGGGCCGGGGTGCTTCGGGCCGGGGTGCTACGGGCCGGGGT
>JAZKTI010000279.1:0-3142 GCA_036625635.1 Haloarculaceae archaeon | reverse complement strand
CGAGCCCGGAACCAACGGGGGAGGCGAGCCCGGAACCAACGGGGGAGGCGAGTTCGTCGACCGAGTGCCCAGTGTGTGGCGAGGCAGTCGAACCCGAGGGTAACTTCTGTCCGGGCTGTGGGGAAGACCGCAGGGAACCCGACGCGACGGCGCTGGCCGAATGCCCCACCTGTGGCGAGTCGGTCACCGACGACGACCACTTTTGCCCGAGCTGCGGCGAAAATCTCGAGGACTACCGGCAGGAAGCACAAGGGGAGGACAGTGACGACGCCGGCGGCGCCGGAGAGGCGGTCGCGTCCGGGACCGGGGACGGGAGACACCCGGAGACCCTGGTCCTGCGTGCGAGGGGGCGCGAGGTGACCGTCGACGACGGCGATGCAGTTGGGCGCGAGTTCCGCCGAATCCTCACCCGGACCGGCGGCGACGAGGAGGACGCCGTCCGAATCCACCGCAAGCACGTCAGGTTCGACCGCGAAGGCGGCGAATTCGACCTCATCGACCTCGGGGACAACCCGACCGCCGTTAACGGACGGCCCCTCGAAAAGGGCGACCGGCGGCCCGTCGGCCCCGGCGACACCATCACGCTCTCGAACGTCCTTACCGCCGAGGTCGAAGCCCCGCAGTGATCCCGTCCGGGCCTCGCAAGGAGTCGACATCTACCATCCATGGACGCTAGGACCATTCCGCGCCAACTTTGGCAATCGATCCGGATCGCATACAGTGACGAGCGGTGGCTCCTCGCCGGCCTCGTGGCGGTCGCCATCGGGTACCCGATCTGGGTGGGCGTGACCGGCATCGCCGTCCTCGTCATGGGCGACTTCGTCGGCGTCTCACTCTCGCTCGATCCCTGGACAGCACAGACTAGCGCCCTCGCCGTCGTCCTGGCAGCGTTCTGGGTAGTCGCACCTGGGGCTGTCGCTACCCACCTCGTCGTCGAACGGCTGCGGAATCCTAACGACAACATCAAAACTTGCTACCGGCTCCGGCACCCGCTCGCGCTGTTCTTGCTGCCGGTGATCTTCCTGGTCCTGGGCGTCGGCATCACTGTGGCCACGGGATCCGTCCTCGGGGAGGCCGTCCTCGTCCTCGGATCGATGTACCTCGCGATCCGTGCCGCCGCGTACGCTCACCGGGTCTTCGCCCTCTCCCTCCCGCTGCTGGCGGAAGCGATCCTGTTCCTTGCGCTCTCGGGCTTCGGGATCTTCCTCCTCGCAACGGGATCGATTGGGGCCGGCCGTAAGCAGGTCGTCGTCGACGTGGCCCCCGGCATTGCCGCCCTGGTGGGCGCGCCGGCCCTCGCCAACTACGCCGATGGGGTCGTCGCCCTGGGGAGCGTCGACCTCTCGATGCTCGCCGCGACGGTCGTCGTCCCGGCACTCCTTCCAACCCTCGCCTACGTCGCCCTGCAGATCGGGGTCTCAGTGGTCCAGCGCTTGCGCAAACCGAACGTGAAGCGCTCGTCGCTCCGGACCGGCCAGCGGTATCCCGTCTTCGCGCATCCGACGACCGGCAGCAGTGCCGGTGGAGGCACTCCGGCTAGCGATGGCCCGACCGGCAGCGACGCCGACAGCGGGGCCGGTGGATCCGCTAGCGAAGAGTCTGCTGCCGGGGGCAGTGACGCCGGGCCAGAGGGCGACCAGCCGGATACGAGCGAGACGCCCCCGGTTGCCGCTGGTACCCAAGCGGCCGGCGGTGGGGAAGCCGACGGCGGTGGCGGCGAGACAGCTGCCAGTGGCGCCGAGGCCGTGGCCGAATCAGAATCGGAGGAAGCACCATCGGAGGCGACCGCCGAGGACGACGAAGTCGAGAACGTGGGCCACACGCGCGTCTACTCACCACCCACGGACGCGGCCGACATCGAGATGGCCGACAAGGAAGAGCAGTCCCGACGGGGGGCGGACGGGACGTACTGCCCCTCGTGTGACGAATTATTCGAGGGCGAAAGCCGCACCTTCTGTTCGACCTGCGGAGCACGCCTGGAAGAACCCTGACAGCGGACCCAACCTGCTCTGAGTCCGGTCGGGGCGGTTTCGACCACGAGACCGCCACCCACACTGCCGAAGACGTGATTACCGTCCGGCAGATGGCGTGAATTTCCCCCGCCCGTCCCGGCCCGAAGGCGGGACGGCCTACCGGGCGTCCTCGATGGCGTCGATGGCGTCGGGGTTCTCGATCGAGGAGAGGTCGCCCAGTTCCTCGCCCTCGTGGACGCTCTGGATGATCCGCCGGACGATCTTGCCGGACTGGGTCTTCGGAAACTCCTCGACGAAGTGGATCTCGCGGGGGCGGAATGGTTTGCCGAGTTCCTCGCCGACCTGCGCCCGGAGTTCTGCCGCGAGATCGTCGCCGGCCTCCTGGCCCTCGTCGAGAATGACGTAGCTCACGACGGCTGTTCCGGTCGTGTCGTCTGCCGCACCGATGGCAGCCGCGGCGTTGACGGCCTCGTGTTCGATCAGCGCGCCCTCGACTTCGGCGGGCCCGACCTTTCGACCGGCGACGTTGAGGACGTCGTCGGAGCGGCCGTGGAGGAACCAGTACCCGTCCTCGTCCTTCTGGGCCCAGTCCCCGTGGTCCCACATGTCCTCGAAGCGGCTCCAGTACTCCTCGAGGTAGCGCTCGTCGCCGCTCCAGAGTGACTTCGTCATCGAGGGGGCCGAGGACTTGCAGACGAGGTAGCCCTGCTCGTGGTCGTCGGCGATCGACTCGCCGGTGGCGTCGACGACGTCCACGTCCATGCCGAGGGCCGGTCCACCGAGGGTTCCGGGCTTGAGCGAGTGGGTCGGCATGGGCTGGAGGAAACACCCGAAGATCTCCGTCCCGCCCGAGATGTTCATGATGGGGCACTCGCCGCCGCCGATCTTCTCGTAGAACCACAGCCAGGACTCGGGGTCCCAGGGTTCCCCCGTCGAACCGAGCAGGCGGAGGCTGGAGAGGTCGTAGCCCTCGAGCCACTCCTCGCCGTGCTTGCGGAGCGCGCGGATGGCCGTCGGCGAGATGCCGAAGGCGGTGATGCCGTGGCGGTCGATCATCTCCCAGAACCGGTCGGGCTGGGGATGGTCTGGGGCGCCCTCGTAGACGAAGATGGTGCCGCCGAAGGCGTGGTTGCCGATGAGCGTCCAGGGGCCCATCATCCAGCCGATGT
>JAZKTI010000278.1:0-3145 GCA_036625635.1 Haloarculaceae archaeon | reverse complement strand
CGCCGCTCACCTCATTCGGCACGCTCGACAGCACGCGCCATGTAGAGAGTCGAGGAAGCCTGGCCGTTCGGCTCCTTCCCAGCTATCCCTGGGTCCATTCCCTGGCGGACTGGCCAGCGGAGGACCTGGAGTCGGAGGCGGCGGCCCCACGACCGATGGAGGACGTGGGCGTCCTCCTCGAGGGATACGGTTCCCGCCACGTCGGGGACAGTGGTCGCCGCCAGTCGGTAACCGTTCGTTCAGTCGTCACTTGAAGGATGCTCCAGGTCCCCACCGTCTGACAACGACACGCCTTTTCGGGCCGGCCACGTGAGAGCGGTCATGGGCACCATCAGGGTCGTCTGGGGCGCGGCCACCGGCCCCACGGCGATGGCGTCCTACGACGCGGCCCTCGCCGAGGCGAACGTGCACGACTACAACCTCGTGCGCGTCTCCTCGGTCATCCCGGCGGGCGCCACCCTCGATGTCGCTGGCGAGGCGCCCGACTTCGGGCCGGCGGGCGAGCGCCTCACGGTCGTCCAGAGCCGCGACACGGTCGCTCTGGAGGAGAATCGGCCGGCCGTCGCGGGCATCGGCTGGGCTCGAAGCGCCGACCAGGGGCCCGGCATCTTCTACGAGGCCGCCGGCGAGGACGAGGTAGCCGTCCGGGAAGGGATCGACGCCGGTCTCGACCACGGCGCCGGCCTCCGGGACTGGACTGTCGCCGAACGAGGCATCGAGGTGCGTGCGTCACCTGCGTCCAGCGCGTCCGATGCGTCCAACCACTCCGGGGCTTCCCGGCCGTCAGAGGCGACAGATAGCTTCAGGACACAGGTGGTCTGTGCGATCTATGGCGACGCCGAGCCGATCCTCTGAGAGAGGGTCGGAGGTGGAGAGCGAACGTGAGAGAACGGGGTCGTCGGTACGGACCATTCAAGGCCTTTATATGTGGCCGTGTCTTACCCCAGGGTCAACCCCAGATGTACGGAAACGCACCGGTGGACAGAGGCTCTCAGCCGGCCGAACTCTCCCCCGAGGATAGACAGTTGCTCCGTCGCGACCTCGAGAGCGTCGCCGCCGAGACACGGGACCTCCTGCCCGGCGAATTCGTCGTCGGATCGGAGATTTCCGCCGGTTCGGACGGTCCGAGCGCGACCGTAGCCGTCCAGCCACCCGTCGGCCCCATCGTCAGCGCCGACTACTCCCCCGACTTCGAAGAGGGCGTCGCAATCGCGGACGAGGAGCGGACGGACATCGCCCGCGGCCTCGCCGCGAGCGCCGCCCTGCAGGTCAAACGATCCTTCCCCGACGACCAGCCGCCTGCGCAGTAGGCCGCTGCCACGGGCTCTCGTTTCCTGCAGCGAGTCTCACATTCTCCAGAGCGAGGCGTTCAGCTTCCCATTACCTCACCACGCTCCGGCCTCCCCTCTCGCGCCGCTCCTGCGCCTCGGGCCGACGGCACTCCGCGGCTCGCGTTCATCGCGTCTCCACGAGACCGCGCCAGGGAGGGCCCTGGGTCACACTCACTTGCCCCAGAACGGATCCCGGTTGCGCTGCTTCTCCAGGTACATCGAGAGAACCTCACGCTCGTCCGCCGAGAGGTCCTCGAGGAGTTCCTGCTCGAGCACCTTCGCGTGTTTCTCGGGGATCTCCGTCCAGAGGACGTCCCCCTCCTCGATCTGTCGGCCGACGGTCGGCCCCTCGATGGACACGGCGACGCGATCGCCGGTCCGGGCCTCCTCGACGTCCTCGCCCTCGTCCTGGATGGACTTGAGCTGGCCGACGCGCTCGGGTTCGGTCCCCTCGAACAGGACCACAGTCGAGTTCCGTCGGAGGAGGCCCCCGCGGACTGCGACGCCGACGACGGCGGGGTCGGACTGGCGGAAGGTGTGGTCCGGCAGCATCTCGAAGCGGGCCGGCCGGGTGACGTTCTCGAGGACCTGCTCCTGCTGGGCGCTCTGGATGGCTTCGACGTGCTCCTCGTACTCCTCGACCAGGCGGTAGACGACGTCGTGCTCGAAGATCTCGACCTCCTCCTGGTCGGCGAGGTCGGCGGCGTCGTCCAGAATATCCACGCCGAAGGCGAGGATGGCCCGGTGGACTGGGTCGTTCGCCGTTTCGGCCACGCGAACGTCCTTCGGCGCGACGGCCCCGACCTCGGCCCGCATGACCGGGATCTCGTTCTCCTCGAGGGTGTTCGCGAGGGCCTCGAGCGAGCCGAGCGTGTCCGCCTTGACCGTCAGGCCCTCCTCCTCGGTCGAGACGGCGAAGTCGGCGATTTCGGCCTCGACGGCCTCGACGACCTCCTCGACGTCGCGGTCGCCGACGACGCGCAGTGGGGCACCGGCGAGGGCGTCGTCGAGGTCCGGGGCGGCGATCTTGACGCCGTCGGCGGCCTCGACCGACTCGACCTTCTCGAAGCCCTTCTCGGTGCGGATCTCGGCCAGGGGCTTGGGCTTCAGCAGCGCCCTCACCTCGGTGACAATCGGGCCGTGGACGCCCCCGACCACGATGGCGTCGTCCTCGCTGACGTGGCCGTCGTAGATCACGGCGTCGACGGTCGTTCCGAACCCCCGCGTGTCCGAGACCTCGAGGATCGTGCCCGCGGCCGGGCCCTCGAGATCGATCTCCATGGCGGCCTTCATGTATCGCTGTGCGAGCCCCATCATGACCGTCAGCAGGTCCGGGATGCCCTCGCCGGTCTCCGCGGAGACCGGCACGATTCCGACGTTCGCCTGGAAGTCCGACACCCGCCAGTAGAGGTCCGCCGAGAAGTCCCGGTCGGAAAGCTGACCGATGATTGCATAGAGGTTCTCGTTGAGGTCCCGCTGGACGCGGTCGGACTGGCTCTCGATCGCCGTCTGGGCCGGTCGCCCCTCCTCGGGCCGCCACCCGGGGACCGTGTCGATCTTGTTCGCGGCGACGACGAAGGGGGTCTCGGTCCGCTGCAGGATGTCGACGGCCTCCTCGGTCTGAGGCTGGAACCCGTCGTTGACGTCGACGACGAGGATCGCGATGTCCGCGAGCGCGCCCCCGCGGGAGCGGAGGGTCGAAAAGGAGTGGTGGCCGGGCGTGTCGATGAACAGCAGTCCGGGGAGGTCGAAGTCGTCCGGATCGACCAGATGGCCCGCGATGTCGCCAATGACCGCGAGGGGGACGGCCGTCG
>JAZKTI010000277.1:0-3153 GCA_036625635.1 Haloarculaceae archaeon | reverse complement strand
GCGCCGAACAAGGCCGTCGTCGGCGAGAACGCCTTCACCCACGAGTCCGGCATCCACACCGACGGGACGCTCAAGGACGACGCCATGTACGAGCCGTACCCGCCGGCGACAGTCGGCCGTGAGCGCCGGCTCGCGCTCGGGAAGCACGCCGGCCGGGCCGGCGTGGAGGCGGCCCTCGCCGAGCACGACGTGGAGGTCACCGACGACCAGCTCGACGACGTCGTCGGCCGCGTCAAGGCCATCGGCGACCGCGGTCATCGCGTCACCGACGCCGACCTGCTCGCCATCGCCGAGGAGGTCCGCGGGGACGAGCGCGATCGCCGGGTCGAACTCCTCGACCTCACCGCCGTCTCCGGCGTCACCCCGCCGACGGCGAGCGTCAGACTGGCCGTGGAGGGTGAGGAGCGCGAGAACGCCGCGACGGGCTCTGGCCCGGTCGACGCCGCGATGAACGCCGCCGAGGAGGCGATCTCCCACTCCGCCGACGCGACCCTCGAGTCCTACCACGTCGATGCCATCACCGGCGGCACCGACGCCGTCGTCACGGTGGAGATCGAGATGTCCCGCGGGGACGACCACGTCACCGTCACCGCGAACGACTCTGACATCACCCGGGCGTCGGTCTCCGCGATGGTCGACGCGATGGACCGTCTGGTCGCGGACGACTCCGAGACGATGATCGCGGACGACTGACCTGCCGGACACGGCGCCCCTCCGGTTCTTGCTGGGGGGGCCGAGGCGCCCGTTCCGCGCCCCATTCCTGTACCCGAGCAGTAAAATTTCTGCTCCGGGTGGGATCCCTTATACGGGCTGATCCCCGAGTGGCGGGTATCCGTGGAACGCATCCAGCTCGGGAACACAATCTTCGAGGGATCGAACGCGGTCTATCTCCTCGGCCACGAGACAGACGGACCGACGACGCTCGTCGACACGGGGGTCGCCTTTCCCGAGGTCGAGGCCCAACTTCGCGATGGCCTGGCCGACAGCGGCGTCGCGGTCGCCGACCTCGACCAGATCCTCCTGACGCACTACCACCAGGACCACGCGGGCCTCGCGGGCGCGTTCCAGGCCGAGAGTGGCGCGACGGTCCGGGTCCACGAGGCCGACGCGGCCCTGGTCGCCCGCGAGTCGGCGGCCCTCGACGCCCAGGCACAGCGGTACCGGGCGGCCTTCGAGCGCTGGGAGATGCCCCAGGACCGGCGGGCCGACCTGTTCGACATCTTCGAGAGCGGGGATGCCGCCTGGTCGAGCCCAGCCGCGGAGGTCACTCCTCTCCGCGACGGGGACGTGGTCGCGGCCGGCGACCACAAAGTCGAGGTTCTCCACCTTCCTGGCCACAGCGCCGGCCAGTCGGGCTTTCTCGACCGGGCGGCCGACCGGCTGTTCGCCGGTGACGCGGTCCTGCCTCGCTACACCCCGAACGTCGGCGGGGCCGACGTGCGCGTCGACCGGCCGCTGGCGACGTACGTCGCCTCCCTGGAACGGCTGCTGGACGTGTCACCCGACCGCATCATGCCCGGCCACCGCGTCCCGATCGATGAGCCGGCCGCCCGCGTTCGCGACATCCTCTCCCACCATCGCGACCGGACGGCGACGGTCGTCGACCTCCTGCGCGAGCACGGGCCGGCCGACGCCTGGACGGTGAGCGCGCACCTCTTCGGCGACCTGGAGCACATCCACATCCTGCACGGTCCCGGCGAGGCCGCGGCCCACCTCGACCACCTGGTCGAGGCGGGCGTCGTCGAGCAGGCGGACGGGATCTACGACCTCGCTGTCCCCGACGTGAGCGTCGATGACGTCATCCCTGGGTCCTGGTAACCCGGGGTTTCGTTTCTCCCCGTATTGGGCCCCTCGTCGTTCACGCCGGCAGGGGGGGGGAGGCGTGGCGCGCCGCCGGGCTCGGGGCCTGGTCAATAGTGGCTCAGCTGGCCGCGTCGCCAGCTGGCCCCGGGCCCGTAGACCGCATGGCAATCGGTGTCTGGGCAGCTGTTGCTGGGCCATCGACGATCGGGCAATTCGGCAGCCCGGTGAGTTGGGGAGGCGTGTAGTCGGTGGCCCTCGCTGGAACGACTGCCGCTGGCCCGTGGCTCCGTGGTGGGGTGAACTCGATTGCCCTACTGGCGGAGTCCCCGTCGGGGTGGAGCACCGGCCCTCCCGGAGCGTCAGATCCCGAAATCGTCGTCGCGATCGCCACGACTCCCGCGATCGCCAGGACCCCCGCGATCGCCGCGGTCACCCGGACCGCCGCCCGGCCCGCTGTGGTTCCCCGGACCCTCGCCGGGGCCACCCTCCTGCTCGAAGGCATCGGGCGGTCGGCCGGCCTCGTCGATCACTTCGTCCGAGACGATGATCGGGCAGTCGACCCGGAGGCCGATGGCGATGCCGTCGGAGGGCCGGGCGTCGAAGACCGCCTGCTTGCGCTCGCCGCCGTGGTATTGCTCGCAGTCGACCTTCGCGTAGAAGGTCCCATCATTGAGGTCGTCGATGCGAACCCTGTCTATGGCGGCACCGAACTCGGCGACCATTTCCACCATGAGATCGTGGGTGAGCGGGCGCTCGAAGGGCTCGCCCTCGATGGCGAGCTGCATGGACTGGGCCTGGTCGGAGCTGACGAAGATGGGGACCAGCTCCTCGCGGGCCCGCAGGATGACGACTGGCGCGCCGGGGCCCTCGTCACTGACCCCGATTCCCACGCCCTCGACCGTGGCCTCGTGTTCCATATCCTGATATATGGTGTCGGGGGTCAAAAGGCTGTGCGCGACTCCCTCCAGGTGACACTCCGATCACCCGCCGTTCGTCGCGCCTCGGAAGCGTGGCCCCATCCCGGCCTCCGGCCTCGTTCCCGTCGCCTTTGTCTCGGTGTAGTCGGCTTAAGTGGAATGAATATCCCAGAAAGACGGCTTAATTCGGCCGGATCGACTTCTCTCTTGATGCGGGACCCGGTCAGAGGGAGAGATGGATCGACCAATGATACCCACGAAGATCGCAGGCGTCCTGCTCGCAGTCCTGTTGGTCACGACCGGCCTGGCTGCCGCGATGCCGGACAACGCGCCTGCCGTCGCCGACGCTGGACAGGCAGACGACTACGAAGACGAACGCGCCGACGCTGGACAGGCAGACGACTACGAAGACGAACGCGCCGACGCTGGACAG
>JAZKTI010000276.1:0-3180 GCA_036625635.1 Haloarculaceae archaeon | reverse complement strand
CTTTCTGGCTGTCTTCGGTGGCGGCACAGTCGACTCCAGAGAGCGAGGTGAGGGCGTTCTGGCTGTCTGCGGTAGCGGCCGTGTCTCAACTCGCGAGCGAGATGAGGAAGGCGTCAGTCGCGAAAGCAGATTCCGAACCGGTCGGGAAGCCCCGCTCGAACGAAACGCAGACTCAGAGTTCCAATCCGAGCCCGGCGTAGACCGAACACGCCCGCACGACGTTGTCGACCTCGACCTCCTCGTCGGCGGCGTGGGCGAACGCCTCCCAGGAGGGCCCGAAGCCGATCGTCGGGATCTCGGCGACGCCCATCGTGTAGTTCCCGCTGGTCGAGAAGGTCCACTTGGTGATCTCGACGTCGGTGTCGAGCACCTCGTCGACGACGTCGTAGGTGTCCTGGACGAGCGGGTGGTCCTCCTCGAGCAGCCAGGTCGGGTAGTACTTCTTGGACTCCATCTCGTAGCCCGTCCAGGTCGGGCGGTCGAAGGTCAGCGTCTCGACGGTGGCCGACACGTCGTCGCCGTAGATCGCCTCGGCGGCGCCGATCGCGTCCTCGAGTTCGGCGTGGGCGGTGGCCTCGTCCTCGCCGATGGTCAGCCGGCGGTCCACGAAGATCGTCGCGCCCGCCGGGACGGCGTTGTTCGAGGGGGTCTCGACCTCGAGGTTGGTGGCCGCGATCGTCCCGGCCCCGAGGAAGTCGTGGTCGGCGGTCTCCTCGTTGAGTTCCTCGATCCGCTCGACGATTGCGGCGGCGTGGTAGAGGGGGTTGATCCCGCGCTCGGGCGCGCTCGCGTGGCAGGAGGCGCCGTCGAGTTCGATCGTGAGTTCGCAGCGGCCGCGGTGGCCGCGCTTGACGTTCATCTCGGAGGCCTCGCCGATGACGACCCGTTGCAGGTCGACGTCCTCGTTCTCGACGACGTACTGCATCGCGTGGCCCTCGCTGACCTCCTCCATGAGTTCGCCGGTGACCCAGACGTCGTGGGTGGGGCGCTCGTCCAGGGACGCGAGCGCGGCCCCGCCGTAGACCATCGAGGCCATCGCACAGAGCATGTCCGCCGAGCCCAGTCCGTAGAGGGTGCCGTCCTCGAGGTCGCCCGCGTAGGGATCGTGGGTCCACTGCGACCGGTCGCCGAAGCCGACGGTATCGATGTGCGAATTGAGCATGACGGCGCCGTCCTCGGTCCCGTGGATAATCCCGTGGACGTTCCCGAAGTCGTCGATACGGACCTCGTCGTAGTCGAACTCGACCATCTCGGCCTCGATGCGTTTCGCAATCTCCTCCTCGTCTTCGCCGGCTGTCGTCGCCGACGGGATCGCGACGAGGTCGCGCAGGAACTCGATGCAGTCCTCCCGGTGGTTCTCGACCCACTCGTCGATGGCGGGCTGGGCGCTCTGGACGCGCATAGTGGTCTGTCCTACGTTTTCGCCACCGGCATCTTAAAGACGAGGGGCCCGGCAGCCCCCTCACGTCTGGCCGGTCCCTCCAGAGTGACGCGGGGAACCCTGGACGCCACGACCCCCGCGGTCGAACGTCCGTCGGCAGACACTCAACCCCACCGCGGTCGACCGTCTGCCGTCCAGATGCTTGCCGGACCGGTGGTCAGGCGGCCGAACCGGAGGCAAAGTTTTAGATGGGTTCTCCGGGTACTGAAGGTGGTATGATAATCTCGGGCACGGTGGTCGCTGACTCGTCGACGGTCCACCACGAGGGGGCCGTCGTCGTCGAGGGATCCCACGTAGCCGCCGTGGGGAAGCGGTCCGACCTGGTCGAGCGGTACCCCGGCCACCGGGAGAGCAGCTACGACGTCGTCCTGCCGGGCCTGGTCGGTGGGCACCTCCACAGCGTCCAGAGCCTGGGACGGGGCATCGCCGACGACACCGAACTCCTGGACTGGCTGTTCGACTACATCCTGCCGATGGAGGCCACGCTGACGGCCGACGAGATGGAGGTCGCCGCCAAACTCGGCTACCTCGAACTGATCGAGAGCGGCACCACGACCGCCATCGACCATCTGTCGGTGGCCCACGCCGACCGCGCATTCGAGGCCGCGGGCGAACTCGGCATCCGGGGGCTCCTCGGGAAGGTCCTGATGGATCAACGCTCGCCCGAGGGGCTGCTCGAGGACACCGACGCCGCCCTCGAGGAGACCGAGGCCCTCATTCAGGACTACCACG
Organism: Haloarculaceae archaeon; assembly: GCA_036625635.1. Classification (GTDB taxonomy): domain Archaea; phylum Halobacteriota; class Halobacteria; order Halobacteriales; family Haloarculaceae; genus JAZKTI01. The sequence continues at coordinate 1,007 of JAZKTI010000276.1, read as the reverse complement.
GCGCCTTCGACGACCGGATCCGGTACGCCGTCACGCCGCGATTCGCGGTCTCCTGTACCGAGGACTGCCTCCGCGGCGCACGCGAGCTCGCCGACCGGTACGACGGCGTTCGGATCCACACCCACGCCAGCGAGAACCGCAGCGAGATCGAGACCGTCGAGGCCGACACCGGGATGCGGAACGTCCACTGGCTCGACGAGGTCGGGCTCACCGGCGAGGACGTCGTCCTGGCCCACTGCGTCTGGACCGACGAGGACGAGCGCGAGGTCCTGGCCGAGACCGGGACCCACGTGACCCACTGCCCGTCCTCGAACATGAAGCTCGCCAGCGGCATCGCGCCCGTCGAGGACTACCTCGACCGCGGGATCAACGTGGCCCTCGGCAACGACGGGCCGCCGTGCAACAACACCCTCGACCCCTTCACGGAGATGCGCCAGGCGAGCCTCCTGGGCAAGGTCGAACACCTCGATCCGACGGCGACGCCCGCCGAGAGGGTCTTCGAGATGGCCACCGTCAACGGTGCGAAGGCTGCGGGGTTCGACCGGCTCGGCAGGTTGCAGGAGGGCTGGCGGGCAGACATCGTCGGTCTGACGACGGACGTGACCAGGGCGGTGCCGCTACACGACGTCCTCTCCCACCTCGTCTTCGCCGCCCGGGAGTCCGACGTCGAGTTCACGATGGTCGATGGTGAGGTGCTGTACGAGGACGGCGAGGTGACCGTCGTGGATGCGGACGCGATTCGGGAGGAGGCGCGTGACGTTGCGGCGGACATGGAACTCTCCGAGGCCCGGGAAAAGGCGCAGGACGCGAAGCCGTGAGGAATTGCTGCTGATTTCTGGCGACGCATTATCGTTTGAACTGCACGGACCGCACCCACCCAGAAAGCCCTCGGCCCGCTCTCTGGAGTGACGGATACCGCGACCGCACCCACCCAGAAAGCCCTCGGCCCGCTCTCTGGAGTGACGGATACCGCGACCGCACCCACCCAGAAAGCCCTCGGCCCGCTC
>JAZKTI010000275.1:0-3187 GCA_036625635.1 Haloarculaceae archaeon | reverse complement strand
GACGGGGCCGGGGAAGACGGGGCCGGGGAAGACGGGGCCGGGGAAGACGGTGCCGAGGAAGACGGTGCCGAATCCAGCGAGTGGACCGGCGACGGGGGGCCAGGATCGGACCCGGGACCTGGCCACGATCTCGGCGACGCCTGGGGCCAGTACTTCGGATTCGACGAGCCCTACGCGAACCAGGGTGACGCCGTCGACGCGGCGATCGGGATGGGTCGCGCGAACGGCTACCTGGCGATGGAGGGACCCTGCGGGACCGGGAAGACGATGGCCGCCCTCACCGCGGCGGCGACGCTCGTCCGCGCGACCGATCAGTACGACAACGTGGTCGTCGTCACCCCGGTCAAGCAGCAACTCCAGCAGTTCGTCGACGACCTCAGGACGATGAACGCCGGCCTCGCGGCCGCCCAGGAGTCGGCCATCGAGGCCCTCGCGGCAGCCGAGGACGGTCCCGAGGACCCGGGTCCCGACGATGTTGACAACCCAGATCCCGACGACGTCGACGTGCCAGACCCCCTCACCGGCATCGCCCTGGTTGGCAAGCACGACCTCTGTCCCTACGGGCGGGAGGGGGTCTTCCCCGCGGGGACCTCGACCCACGACCGCTGCGAGGACCTCCGGGAGCACACTGCCGACCTCGTCGAGAGCGAGGGCCGGAGCGGCGGGGGCGAAGCCGTCGCCTCGACGGCCGTCGCCGGCGAGACCGCCGAGGAGGACGTCTGGTGGGATCCCCAGCGGGGGAGCGACCTCGCGAAACACGCCCGGCCGAACGCGGCCGCGGCGGGGGCCGGTCGCCAGGCCGGGCTCGCGGAGGACGTCCTCGAGACGGCGGGGGCGGCCTCACCGTATCGCCCCGAACAACCGGCGGCGCCGGCGTCGATGGCCGGCGAGGGCGGCGACGCGCCGCTGTACTGTCCGTTCGAGGCCGACTGGTACGCCCGGAACAAGGGCTCGCCGGTGGGGTTCGGGGTCGGGGCCCACGGCGTCGTCACCGCCGAGGACTACCTGCCGGCTGCCGTCGAACGCGGCACCTGTCCCCACCGCGTGATGACCACGCTCCTCGGTGATGCGGAGGTCGTCGTCGCCAACTACAACCACCTCTTCGACCCCGACGCGCGCCCGCTTCTGGCCGGCGTCCTCGACGAGCGAACCTTCGTAATCGTCGACGAGGCCCACCGCCTCGAGGAGCGCGTCCGGGACCTCCTCTCCAAGCGCGTGGGACGGGCGACCCTCAAGCGCGCCCGCAACGATTGCGCGACGATCCTCTCGCGGGCCCGGGAGAGCGACGAGCACGAGACCGACGTCCGGGACGTCCTGGCCGCCCGCGAGGTGCCCCTCGAGGCCGTCGAGGCCGCCCGCGAGTTCTACGCGGACCTCCTCGAGTGGGTGGACGACCGGATCGCTCGCGAACTCGACGCCGAATTCGGACGGGGCTGGCGCCACGGCGAGTTCGACGCCCACCCCGATCGCCCCCTCGAGATTCCGTTGCGCGATCCGGATACCGTCGAACAGGACGAGCTGACCGCCTGGGCGGAGGAGGCCGGCTACACCGGCGACCGCTGGCGCTCCCTCGCCCAGGTCGGGGCGGCCGTCGAGGACGTCGTCGACGACCTGGCCATCGCCCGCGACCCGGTCGCGACGGCGGTCGGCATCACACTCGAGCACTGGTGGACCCAGGACCACGCGACCTACCTCCGCGAGATCGAACTCGAGTACGGGGAGGCCGACCCGCGCCACGTCGACCGGCCCTGGGGCGCCCACTACACGGCCGGGCTGGTTCTCTTCGAGTGCATGCCGGGCGAGGCGCTACGGGAGGTCTTCGAGACGCTCGGCGGCGGAGTGCTGATGTCCGCCACGCTCGAACCGCTGGACGTGTTCGCGGAGGTCGCCGGCCTGGAGGCCTTGCGCGCGGGTGGGCGTCCGGTCCTCGAGCGGGCCTACGACCTGCCGTTTCCCGAGGCGAATCGGGCGAGCTGGATCGTCGACGCCGAGCCGTTTACCGCACACAACCGGGGCGATCCCGCGGAGAACGAGGACCCCGAGACCTGGAACCCGACGCGTGACCAGTACGCTCAGGTCCTCCGGGCGGTCGCGCGGTCGCCGGGCAACGTGATGATCGCCATGCCCAACTACCGGGAGGCGCGCTGGGCCGGCGAGTACCTCCGGACCGTCGTCGAGAAACCGGTCCTCATCGACGAGAGTTCCTCGAACGACGAGACCGAGGCGCTGAAGCGCCGCTTCTTCCGCGGCGACGGGAAGGTCCTCGTGACGAGCACCAGGGGGACCCTCACCGAGGGCGTGGACTACGACGGCGAGAAACTGGCCTGCAGTGCGGTGGTCGGGGTCCCCCTGGTCAATATCGGCTCGCCCCGCATCACCGCCGTCCGGCGGGCCTACGCCGACGCCTTCGGCGAGGACCGGGCCTTCGAGTACGCCCTGACGGTCCCGGCGGTGCGGCGGGCCCGCCAGGCCATCGGTCGGGTCGTCCGGGGGACAGAGGAGGTCGGCGTCCGGGTCTTCGTCGGTCGCCGGTACGCGCCGCGCGCCCGCCACTCGGTCTACGGCTACCTCTCGCCCGCAGAGCGAGAGGAGTTCGTCCGGATGACGCCGGACTTCCTCGGGGACCAGTTCGACCGCTTCTGGACCCGGCACGAAGGGGCCCGTCCCGGGACTGGCGGGGAGTGAGGTCTCCGGTGCGGGGACGGGTGACCCACGGGCCCCAGTGATCCATCGGCTCGAGCCGCCGGTGACGGGTCGGGTCGAGCCCGGGTGTGAGCGCTCGAGGGGTGCGAGACCCGTCCCAACAACGGAAGAACTATCCCCGGTGGCGGTCCCCACTCACACGATGCCATCCTGCCAGAACTGCGGCGGGTTCGTGACGGAACAGTACGTTCGGGTTTTCGCCCCCGAGGGGCTAAACGCCCCGCGCGTCTGTCCGAACTGCGAGGACAAACTTCGAGAGAAGGGCCAGGTGCGCGAAGCGCGGTCGAAGCGGGCCTAAGATCGGGACTGGTAGAGGTGACCCACGGGTCGACGGGGCCTCTCTGACGTGTCAGTTTATCAACTATCGCCCCCATTCTCCCCACCTCCATTGCGAACGGTGACATAACTGCAACCGCAACCAGCCAGAACGCCCTCACCTCGCTCTCTGGCGCAGCAACCGATACCGCAACCGCAAACACCCAGA
>JAZKTI010000274.1:0-3189 GCA_036625635.1 Haloarculaceae archaeon | reverse complement strand
AGGAAGAGGTGGAGGAAAAGAAGCAGGAAGAGGTGGTGGACCAGGTGGAGGGAAAGAAGCAGGAAGAGTGGGTGGATGAGGGGTGGAAAAGAAGGAGGATGAGGTGGTGGATGATGTAGAGGAAAAGAAGGAGGACGAGGTGGAGGCGACTCGTGACCTGCGGACTCAGAACCGGTGGGCGGCCGTGACGTCTTCGAGGTTGGTGACGCCCTCGGGCACGCGGTAGGCCTTGAGGACCTCGCGGTCGGCGTCGGGGTCGTCGACGGTGTTGTCGACGGTGTAGGCGACCCAGGTGCACTCCTCGGGGCCGAACTCGAGGGCGGAGTACCCCCTTGTGGCTGTCGAAAAACTCGATGTGCGGGGTCATACAGGTGACGAGGCTGCTGAAGAGTGGCTCGGTGAGTTTCTTCCGCCACCCGCGGGTGAGGTGGAACGACTCCGCCGCGTGCAGGGAGGTGATGGCGGGGGTCATGAACTCGACGCCGATGGGCTCGCCCTGGGCGACGCCGGCGCCGCCGGTGACCCGGCCGGGGTAGGATGACTGGTTGTAGGCGGCGACGTTGCAGTGCATGTCGCCGGTCATCGTGACGTAGTTATCGACGTCAGCGGCCTCGACGGCCTCGGTAATCGCCTGGCGTTCCCGGGTCTACCCGTCCCAGCCGCCCTGAACGGGGTAGACCGAGAGTGGGCCCGACCCCAGCCGAACGGGGACCGTCAGCACCTCGTCGGCCCAGACCGTCCAGGTCGCCTCCGAGTTCGTGAGTTCCTCCACGAGCCACTCCCGCTGTTCCTCCCCCAGCATCGTCCGCCCCGGTGGCTCGCGGTGGGGGCCGACGTTGTCCACGGTCGGAATGGCCTCGCGGGGCGGATCCCGGTAGAGCCGCTCGTCGGTCATCACCAGGTCGACGAGGTCGCCGAACTCGATCGTGCGCCAGAGCTGGAACCGGTCCTGGAGGGACTCGCGGGCCGGGTCGTAGTCGACGCGTGCGGGCATGTACTCCCACCAGGCATGCATACCGTCGGCGATCAGTCCCGTCATGAGGTGCGGGTCGTCCACCCTCGGGTGGTCGCTGGCGGGGGCCGCCGCGTCCGGATCCCAGTAGACGTCGTTGACCAGTTCGTGGTCGTCCCAGCCCGCGATCAGGGTGTGGGACTCCAGAGCGCGCCGGAGGAACCGGTCGGTCCGGTAGGTCCGATGGAGGTACCGGTAGTCCGCGAGCGTCTGGACCCGGTCGAAGCCACTCGGCAGCGAGAGGTCCCGACCCTCGTACTCGTAGGAGCCAAACCCCTTGAAGTCGCCCGCGTCGGACTCGTAGATGAAGTCCCCCAGGTGGATCACGAAGTCGACGTCCTCCTCGGCCACGTACCCCAGTGCAGGAAAGTACCCGTTGAGCCAGTTCTGGCAGGTCAAGACGGCGAAGGAGGCCGACTCGGGAGAGGCATCATGCCGGAGCAGCGTCCGGCACCGGCCAGTTTTCGAGGCCGCACCGTCGTAGACGAAGCGGTAGTAGTACGTCGAATCCGGGTCGAGGTGCCCCTCGAGGTCGACCTTGACGGTGTAGTCGTGGGCGGCGATGGCGTGGTGGTCGTGACGACGCCGTCCTAGACGATCGAATCGAAGGCCTCGTGGTCTGCGACCTGCAGCCCGAGGGGGACCGACGGGTCGAACCGCTCCGGCGCCAGGCGGGTCCAGACGATGACCCCGGTCGGGATCGGCCCACCGCTCGCGGCGGACTGGGGAACGTCCCGTCCGGGTCCTGATCGGTCTCGAACTCGAAGACGTCCGCCGAACTCGCCACGACGAGGTCGAGCCCGAGAGCCAGGTCGGGTGAGTCGAGTTCGGAGAGCAGCACGGCGTGGTCGTTGGACCCATCGGCCGGTTCGTCTGGGGGGGGGACCCCTCCGCAGTCATGGCTGGCCCCGCCTTTTACTCGGGGCAGTATTTATTTTCCGACCAGCACTCTGTCCCGCAGGCGGTCGCCGGTCGCCGGGCTCCGTCCCCGACGCGGCGGATGCTCGGGTGACCAGACAGCACCCGGCGCTCTGGAACGAGGCTGGATGGCATCGCTCGACGATCACCCTCAGACGCCCTGAGAACGAGGTCGGTCTGTTGGATGACTTACCAAGCGGGCGGGACTGGCCCAGGGGACAGGTTTGATTTCTGCGGGTCCACCCGGTCGGTCAATCTGGCAGCTCTTCCCAGTTGGACAGAGGTATGGCCCGCGTGCCGGCGAGGCTTCGTATTAGCCAGCAAAACCGTTGCCGGCGAGTCTCCGTGTCAGCCAGCACGACCGTTGCCGGCGAGCAGAGCCCTGCCACCGGGTACCTCAGGTGCCACCCAGCGCACCCGCGTGACAATCGGTAGCGCGCCTTCCGCGCCATTTATACGGTTCAGGCCCGTTTTTTATCGTGTGAGTGAAGAATCAGGCCGAAAGCCCCTCCGCATGCCCGACGACGACGAGGTCTTCGCAGTCGTGACGGAGCACAACGGGGGCAATCACGTGAGTCTGCAGTGCGAGGACGGACAGAGCCGGATGGGGCGGATCCCGGGCCGGATGAAGTACCGGGTCTGGATCGAGGAGGGGGACGTCGTCCTCGCCGAACCCTGGGACTGGCAGGACGAAAAGGCCACCATCGAGTGGCGCTACGACAACCAGGACGCACAGCAGCTCCGCGAAGAAGGCCACATCGACTGAGTCTGCGGCGGTCCAATCCGGCTCCGTTCGGTTTCTCCCTCGGTCTGGCGGCTTTCGAAGGACATCACGACGCTGAGCCCCGTCTGACTTCCGGACACGCCGAGGCGACCTCCCTCTGAGACTGGGTAGCGTCTGTCTCGGTTAGACGTGGAATTTCATGGAGAGACGCCCTGTCTGGATCCGATTTGAAACGTCCCCGGTCCGCTCATAGAGGCTCCCGAAACTGCTACCGCCACCGCAGACGGCGAAAAAACCCTCGGCGCGCTCGCGGGAGGACCTGCAGGACGATTCGATGGGGTTCGCCCTCGAGAGCCCGAGGCGACTGTCAGTCGGAGGCACTCTGGATAGCTGCCGCTTGGCGGTCAGTGGTGAGAGAATCGAAGGAGTCCCGTCGCCCGCTATAGACGCTGGCGACGGAGGGGCCGTCCTACGAGCGAACGACGTTCGTCGCGCGCGGGCCCTTCGGGGCCTGTTCGATGTCGAATTCGATTTC
>JAZKTI010000273.1:0-3195 GCA_036625635.1 Haloarculaceae archaeon | reverse complement strand
GCACGCGCCGATCGAGGCACGCGCCGGTCGATGCACGCGCCGGTCGAGTCTCGCACTCACTACGTTCGCTCCAGTGCTTGCGTCGCCGGGGTTCGGCGAGAAGCCAGCCCCTTCCAGCCCAACCAGATCCGGCTGCGGACACGGCCACCGGGCCTGGCACAGTCGGGATCTATTCGGAAGGGTCCCCCAATATTCAGCTGTTCCGTCTATCACTATTGCCGGCACGCAGGGGAAGCCGCCACGCTCGCCTCGCCCTTTCGATCCGCCAGGCTCTCGGGCTCTCTTCGCCTGGTCACCTCCTGGCGGACTGAAACGGCGAGCCTCGAGCGAGGTGAGGGCGGTCCGAACATGAGATTGGGTTGTAGAAGACCGCTCTTGGGCGTCTAAACAAGGCCGGGGACACCTATCTGGCGTCCCAGTCGATCCAGTCCCGTTCCCAGCCGCTACGTCGACGGGCGGCCCGCTCTGCGAACTCCCGCTCTTCGCGGCGGGTGCGGTTGCGCTCGACGGTGTCGACCTGTTCGCCCTCGACGAGCATTGGGTCGAAGGCACAGCCCCCGAGGCGGCCGGGTTCGCCGCTGCCGTCGACGATCGCGAGGCTCTGCTCGTGGGCACCGAGGGGCATCACCAGCTGACCCTCGGGTGCGAGCTGGTCGAGGAGCGCCCGCGGTGGCTCGACGGCGGCCGCCTCGAGGAGGATCCGGTCGTAGGGAGCGTACTCCGGGAACCCCTCGGCGCCGTCCTGGCGGTCGACGAGGACGCCCCCGTAGCCGGCCGTCGCGAGGTTCTGGCGGGCCTCGTATACCAGCCGACGGGTGATGTCGATCCCCTGGACGCGCCTCGGGCCGGCGATCTCTGCGGCGACCGCCGTCGTGTAGCCGACGCCGGCACCGACGACGAGGACCTCGTGGCCGGCTTCCAGGTCGAGAGCTTCGAACAGTCGCCCGACGGTGCTGGGCGCGAGGACGCGGGTGCCGAGACGCTCGAAGGAGCGGTCCGCGTAGGCACTCTCGTCCCCCTCGACGAACGCGTGTCGGGGCACGTCGCGCATGGCGACGGAGACGGCGGTCGAGGAGACACAGCCCTTGCTCTCGTGCTCCAGGCTGTCGACCATGTCGTCCCGCAGCACCGCGAGATCCATACGGTCCGTCCGAGCCGGACGATAATGAACCTCGCGGGACCGCCGGAACCGACCGATTGGAGTCGAATTGGACCTGCAACTCGGCGGTCGGGGGTGGGTCGTCCGCGAGCCGCCGTCGGCGGTGGCCCCTCGTCTACCAGGCCGACCAGGCGCTGGTGGTCTCGTCGCGGACGTAGAGCCGGTTGACGTCCTTCGCGAGGGCCGAATCGCCGGCGTGGTCGAGTTTGTCGTGCTCGTACCCGCGGGCGTCCGCCCGGAGGTGGATGCCCTCGACGGTGAACTCCTCGCCGGCGAGTTCGTCGCCCTTCCCGACCACGAACTCGTAGTCGCCTGGCACCTGCAGCGTCAGGCTGCGGGTCTCGTCGTGGGCCCCGCCCTTCGGGTGGGCGGTGACGTTCACGCTGACGTTCCCGACGGCCCGCGTCCAGGCCGTCTCGACGTCCCTGGCCGTGGCCTCTTCGACCCGGCCCTGGTCGAGTTCGAGGCTGGTGATGCGAAGGGTCATGATGGCCTCGTCGGTCTCGAGGAGGAACTCCTCGCCGACGGCGAGGGTTTCGTCGGCGGGCGCTTCCGCGGTCGCGGGGAAGGATTCGTCCGCCTGGGAGACGATCACGTCGAGGTCGACGGTCTCGGGTTCGGGGAGTTCGGTCTTGTGGACGTGGCCGCACTCGGTGCACCGGACGGTCGCGGTACCGCCCGGCTTGAGCACCTCGTGGACGGTCTCGAGGTCCGGCGAGCAGGCCGGACACGCGAGCGGCACCCGGTCCGCAGTGTCGGTCATTGACGGATCCTTGGCCGCTGAGACGTAAAAGGGGTGCCTTCGGCGCGTGGCCCGCAAGGTGGCTCGGTGGCCGAATTCGACCGCTCGTCTGTCTCGCCCGCTTCTCTGGCCTCAGTCGGCGATTTATCGCCTCAGTCGCTCCCGCCGGGAAGTTCGATCTCCTCGCCGTCGGCGGAGACGGTCGGCTCGGTGAGGACGCCGTCCTGGTGGATCGGCGCCTCGACGTCGCCGCCGAAGGCGTGGTCGTCGCCGATGGCCAGGTGAACGGTGCCCGCGGCCTTCTCGTCGAGCAGGATGGAGCCGACCAGGTCCTCCACGCCGAGGTTCGCCCCGATGCCCAGTTCCGCGAGGTTGTAGGCGTCGTCGCCGACCTCCTCGGCGGCTTCCTCGAACTGCTCGCGGACGGCCGGGTCCGAGATGTGGGTGGCGTAGCCATCCTCGACCTCCACCGTGATCGTTTGGCCGTCCTCGAGTTTGCCGTGGGGGCGCATGCTCCCGTCGACCACGTAGGTCCCCTCGGCGGTTTCGGGGCTGACGAACACCTCGCCGGCCGGGAGATTCGACATCTCGCCGGGCTCGTGGATCATGCCCGTGTCGGTTTGCCACTCGCGGTCGCCGGGTTCGAGGGTGACGTCGGTCCCCTGGGGCGAGGTGATTCGGATCTCGGTCGCCTCGGCCACCTGGTCGAGGATCCGTTCGCACTCCTCGCGGATAGACTCGTAATCGGCGTCCATTCCCATCAGGAAGACGGCCTCGGTGATCTCCGGCAGGGTCGCGACGCGGGCGCCGGCGTCGGTGGCATCGGTCCGCGCGACGGTGTGACTGAGGCTCTTCGTCGTCGGCGCGAGGACGACGTCGGCGGCCGCCATCGCCGCAGCGACGGGGTCGGGCGGTTCCTCGCCGTGCTGGTCGCCCGGCGGATACCGGAGGAGGGCGACGTCGTCGGTGATCTCCTCGGCGACGGCGTAGATCACCTCGCCGATCGCCTGGCGGTCGCGGTCGGTCACGACGACGCACCGCTCCTCGGGCTGGAGGTTCATGCACTGCTCGACGGCGGTCCTCGCCGGAGTCCGCAGGGAGGCCTTCGTGTTCATACCACCCGGTGGCTTCGGCGGGGATTAGGTCTTGTCCCCAGACCTGGTGGGTCGGCCACCGATCGAGGGACGAGGTAGAACGCCCTCACCTCGCTCTCGAGCGGAATCTAAACCACCACCGCAGACAGCCAGAACGCCCTCACCTCGCTCTCTGCAGCAGGAACCGATACCGCGACCGC
>JAZKTI010000016.1:0-18898 GCA_036625635.1 Haloarculaceae archaeon | reverse complement strand
AGGCCGAACGAGGGCTCAGGAGAGCTTGCTCTCCTGGCGGAATGAAAGGGCGAGGGCCGGTCGCGAGTCGCTGAGCGGGCCCTATCCGAGCGAAGCGAGTATATCCCGCTCAGCGGCCGCGAGCGGGCCGAGGGCTTTCTGGCTGGTTGCGGTGACGCCTGTAGTACCCCTCGCGAGCGGGCCGAGGGCGTTGGGGCTGGCTGCGATAGTGAGTTCTGGCACTCATGCAAGCGGACCGAGAGCGTTCTGGCTGGGGACGGTAGTGAGCACTGAATCGATGACTGCTCGCGGGTCGAGGCCAACCAGGGGAAAAGACCCGGCAGTGACAACGACAGGAATTTCGGACAGAGCAACTATGATTGATATCACCAACGCGAGTCGCCCAGAACAAGTACTCCTCGCTCGAACACTCATACAACCATGCACCAGGAGGTCGTCCACGCCCGGGGCCACGAGAATGTCACCGCGACCCACGCTAGCACCGTCGAGGTGACCAGCGACGACTACCTGACGCCGGCCGGGGACTGCATCCTCGCTGTCGAGGCCGACCGAACGCCCGCTGACTTCGACGAGGCGTTCGTCGCGGCCTGCCAGGACGCCGACGCGACGATCAGGGCTGACATCGAGGTCGGGGCCGACAGATCCGACGAGGCCGAGGGGGGCCAGGAGAGCGAGAGGGGCGAGCAGAGCGAGGCGGGCGAGGGAACCGACCGAGCGGATGGAGGGGACGACACCGTCACCATCCGGGGCCGCGGCGATCCCGCCCTGACCTTCGAGAGCGAGCGCAGCCTGGTCGGCCGGACGAGCGAGTACGTCGACGACCGAACCGTCCTGCTCGAGGCCGACCGCGCGGCAGGGGACCTGCCCAGGAAACTCGTCGAGGCTCTGGCCGACGGCGCCGCGATGAAACTCCGGCTGACCGTCGATTGAGTCGAAATCGGCGCGGTTTTCAGCCGCCGCACCGTCCCGTCGACCATGTCAGGGGATGGCGGTGACAGCTGCGACAACGAGGTCGGTCGTGAGGGCGACGCCGACCGCGTAGAGGGCCGAGGGAGAGGCCCAGAAACGGAGCCACAAACGGAGCCAGAAACCAGTCCCGCCGGCTATCCGGACGATCCCGAACCGGCCAGAAACATCAGCGGTGGAACCGCAGGCGGGGGCGCCATGGCCGAGTTCGACACGGGAGAGGCCGGGACCAGGGCCGAGGCCGTCGTCGACCGCCTCGGCGAACTGTACTGGCGGAAGACCTACGGCGGCCAGGACGCCTACGAGGCGCTCGTCCGCACGATCCTGAGCCAGAACACCTCCGACCGGGCGAGTCAGCCGGCACACGAGGCCCTGCTCGATCGGTACGGGAGCGGGCGCGATGACCCCGACAGTGGAGCCGGCGACGGAAACCCCGGCGACGAGAGCGATGACACCGGAGACCTCGCGGCCGCCCTCGCGGCGGCCGACCACCAGCGGCTGGCCGAGACCATCGAGTCCGCTGGGCTGTACAACCAGAAGGCCAGCCGGATCGTCGCCGCCGCGGAGTGGATTCGCGAGACCTTCGGACGAGCGGCCGCCTTCGACGACTGGGTGGCCGGGACGGACGCCGAGACGGTCCGGGAACGCCTCCTCGACCTCGACGGCGTCGGGCCCAAGACCGCCGACTGCGTCCTGCTCTTCGCCGGGGGCCAGCCGGGTGTCTTTCCCGTCGACACGCACGTCCACCGCGTCGCCCGCCGCATCGGTATCGCGCCCCCGGATGCCGACCACGAGGCCGTGCGGACGGCCCTCGAGACGGCGGTGCCGGGTGGAAAGTGCGGATTCGGTCACACCGCAATGATCCAGTTCGGCCGCGAGTACTGCGCTGCCCGCCAGCCGGCCTGTCTCCACGACCCCGACGCGTGCCCGATGGCGGACATCTGCGACCAGGTCGGGGTCTCCCCGGCGACCGGCGAAGTCCGCGACCCGGCCGAGTGAGTGGCGAGAATCCCGCCCCAGAGCGGGCCCGTTTCCCAAGTAGTCTCCGGCCAGTCGAGCGGTCCGATCCAGGGACGCCCCGGGCCGGAGTGGCTGGCTAGCCCCGTCGCCAGAGCACCAGCATCGCGGCCGTCACGAACAGGAAGGCCAACAGCGAGAGGGTCGGGATCGTCAACCCCAGCGGCTGGAGGCGGAAGAGGACGGCGCCGCAGGAGCCGATGGAGCACCCCGCTCCACCCCCTCCCGCGGCCGCCTGCACCCAGGTGTGGTAGGCCGCGACGGCCGTCCCCGCGAGCGTGAGCGGGAGGACCGTCCGGTAGACCCGAGCGCGACGGTCGAGGGCGGCGACGCCGAGGACGACCACGAGGGGGTACACGAGGATGCGCTGGTACCAGCAGAGTTCGCAGGGAACCAGTCGCCAGACTTCGCTGAGGAACAGACTGCCCGCCGTGGCGACCAGGACAACGAGGGTAGCGGCCACCAGCAGGGCACGAACGGTCAAGTCGTCGTCCCCGAACACGATCGGCGCTGGGCCGCGAGCCGGCTTCAATCTGCTGGTCGCCGATCTCTCATCGCTCCGGCAGAGAGGATCGGGTGCGAGACGGTCGAACAAGTCGAGGAGTGAGCCACCCGTGCCCAAAGACGGCTTTGCGCCCAGGGATCGACCGACCCTACGTCGGAAACTCGGCGTCCGCGTCCACGACACGGTCGACCGCCGGTGGCATCTCCCAGTCCGTGGCCAGTTCGAGGAGCTGCACGAGCATCCGCGCAGTGGCGCCCCAGACCGTGTACCCGTCGACGTAGAAGTAGTGGAGCCTGGTGTCGCCGTAGTAGGGGTGGTCCCGGCGCTCGCTCTCGTAGTTCGCCGGGTCGGTGAGGTCCGGAATCGGCAGGATCGCAATCTCGGCGACCTCTTCGTCGCACCGATGGTAGGTCCGGTCGGGAATTCGGGCGACGTGGGGGCGGACCGAGTATCGCGTGACGGTCCGGATGTCGTCGATCCGGCCGACCCAGTCCACCTCGGTTCGCTCGAGACCGATCTCCTCGCTTGCCTCCCGGAGCGCCGTGTCGGAGAGCGAATCGTCCTCCGGTTCGCGACCCCCGCCGGGGAAACTCATCTGTCCGGGGTGGTCCTGGAGGTGGTCGGCACGCTTGGTGAACAGGAGGTGGGGCGTCCTATCCCGCTCGAGTACCGGGACGACGACGGCCGCCTCTCGTGGTTCGTCGGAGACGGTGTTTGGTTCGTGGTCACGGACGGCCCCCAAGTCCATGCCGCTATCAATGGCGTGGAGATACTTGACTGGCCCGGGCCAGCGTCGACCCCTGCGCCCCGGCGGGCCTCGATCTCCAGACGCTTCAGAGGTGATGTGGGCGGGGCGTCATTCCCGTGACCGTCATGGTGACCCCGTTCACCGCCCGAGGTGGGCCGTCACTCCTCGAGGACAGCGTCAAGGCGGTCGCGGGCGGCATCGAGGTCGACCGGCGCCCAGACCTCGAGTTCGTAGCTCGCGTCGAGGAGGGCCGAGATGCGGTCGCTGTCCCCGGATTCGACGGCACTCGCAGCGTCGCTCCGGAAGCGTTCCTCGGCAGCCCGACCGGCGAGTTCGCGGGCGACCTGCCGCTTGTCCACATCGAGAATGTGGGGCAGGTCTGTCGCCCCCTCCGGGAGCTGCGGGAAGGCGACCGGCCCCGGGACCAGGAGCGCCTTGCTCGCCACGTCCCCGTCATCGGACGCCTCCCCGAGTTCCTCGCCCCCACCCTGGCATTCTCCGACTCCACCCGCTGTATCTTGGCCTCCCTCCTCGTATTCCTCGCGTCCATCCTCGAATCCCTCGCCTCCAACCTCGTATGTGTCGCCTCCACGCTCGAATCCCTCGCTTCCACCCTCCAGTCCGTCCAGCGTATCGGTGTCGACGGCGACGAGGTGGTAGGTTCGCAATGCGTCGTCGATTGCCGGCTCGAAGGCCCCGGGATCGTGGTCCTCGCCGGCCTTGAAGGCGAGTTCCGCGAGGGCGTTGGCCAGTTCGGCAGGGGTGAGCGCACCGAAGAGGTCGACCACGCCCGCGAGGTCGTCGCCGGTGACGTCCATGTCGGTGACCGCGCGACCGAACCCCTTTAGCGTTCGGTCGAGGGCGGGGGTGACTGACTGCCAGCGGACCCCCCGGGCCCGGCCGCGCCCGGCCCGGCGTCGCGGAGCGCGTCGAGTGCCGCCGCCGACCGCCTCCGGACTGCCGCCGGTTCGATCGGGGCGTCCTCCCAGGCTGGTAAGCGGCGGTCCTCCGGGGGCGGTCGGATCGCGTCGGCGTAGGTCGCCACCTGCTCGCGTTCGGCCTCGATATCGTAGTCGAAGTCGTTGAACGCAGCGTCGGCTGCGTACTGCTCGAGGAGATTACGTGCCCGGGACTGATAGGCTGCCCGCAACCCCTCGTAGTCGGGTTCGACGCCAGCATCGGCGAGTGACCGGAAGACGGCGTCGGCGACCTCGAAACACATGTCCCCGAGGCCGGTCGATCCCTCGACTGGCCGGTGGGCGTGCTCGTGGACGCCCAGGTCGACCTGGGCGGTCCCCTCGAACCCAGCAATGCCGTAGACTTCCCCGAGCGTCCCGACCTCGAAACCCCAGTCCCGCTGGGCGCGCACCCGTCCCGCGAGATCGGCGGTCATCGCGAACTCCCCGGCGAGAGCATACCGGAATGCGCCGAGGAAGTCCACGATCGGGTCGTCGACGCGGTCGGCGAGGGCTCGTACCAGTGGCACGTAGAAGAGTCGGAACAGACGGCCGTAGAGCCGACCGTCCTCGACCCTGGCGTAGTACCCCTTGACGAACGCCCGGTCTCCGGTCAGCGGAGCCGCCAGTTTTGGCACGTGGCGCTCGTTGTAGGTTCCCGCGTCGGCGTCGTGGACCACGACGAAGCCACCTTCGAGTGCCCGGCCGAGGCCGAGCCAGACGTCCCGGCCCTTCCCCGGGGGCCCGCCGAGACCGGCGTCTGTCAGGAGGGATTCGACACCGGGCGCCGTACACCACAGGATCTCCGCCCCGAGGTCGAAACTCCGGATCCACTCGACGACCTCGGCGACTGTCGACTCCCTCGCCCGGAGGGCCACCACCGTACTGGCCGGATCGACGGCTGCGAGTGTCTGGAAGACGTGATCTGCGGCCGGACTCGCGTGTTCTCGCTCGGTAATCGGGACCACGACCGTGGTCCGATCGGCCGGGAAGGTCGGATCGGCGTCCCCGAAGTCGTGGAGCGTGGCGACCCGGTCCTGGACATACTCCATTGGCCACCCATAGTGGCCACGCGGGAAAAAGCGCGCCGACTCGGCGTGACCTTTTAAGACTCCGCGCGCCCTGGGACCAATCATGGAATCGGTCCGAAAGGGACTGCGATCGGGGGAGATCGAGAAGGACACCTACGAGCGTCTCGCGTGTGCGGAATGCGGGGAAGAACTCACCACCCAGGCCACTGACGAGGAGGTCGGGCGGCTCAGGGTCTGCCCCGGTTGCGGTCGCGAGTGGAAGGAAGTCGGGTAGGAAACAGCGCCCGAGACCGGGGTCTTGGGAGTCCCTTCCTACACCTCGCCGTTCATCGCCTCGAACAGCCGGTCGTGGAAGTCGTCACGGGAGAGTCCATTGCTCGCGAGTCCCCGGAGATGTGAGACCGAGACCTGCCCGCCGCCCATCCGGGCGTGGCCCCCGGCGTCGGCCATGGGGACGATGTCGACGGCCGACCGGAGGGCCTTCCCCATGTGGACCCGGTCGTCCCGCGACCGGCCCGAGAGGTGCAACGTCCCGTCGTTTTCGCCGACGAGGACGACCGCAGTCACCCCCTCGAGCAGGAGCAATTCGTCGGCCGCCTGGGGAATCGCGTCCACATTCGAGACCTGTCCAACGTCGCTGACGGCAAAGGCGTTCCGGACATCCCTGGCGTCGATAGCCCGCGCCTTCACGTCCAGGACCTCGGCGTCGACCTCCGGGTTGGCGATGCGATCGAGTCGGTCCTCCTCAATACCCCGATAGAGGTATCCGGCGGCCTCGAACTCCTCCGGGGAACACCCCTTCGTCAGATTCTTGGTGTCCGACTGGATGCCATACAGGAGGCCCGTGGCGACCGTCGGAGAGAGCGCTTTTGCTTCCGCCTCGATTTGATCCGCCTCCGCGGGCTCTGTCGGCTCCCAGCCCATCTCCTCGAAGTAGCCAGCGAAGATGCTCGCACAGGAGCCGTTATCCGTCCTGAGGTCCGTGAACTTCGAGCCGGTGCCGTTCCCCGGATGGTGGTCGACGACCGCACGCGGCTCGAGTTCGTCGGCCCCCGGGAATCCCCGCGGCGTGTTGTGGTCGACGAGGACGACCGGATCCCCCGCGAGTTCGGCCGCGCGTTCGATGCGCTCGAAGTCGAGGTTGAGGACGGTCTGAAAGGCCCGGTTCTCCTGGTGTCGGATCTCGCCCGGGTAACACATCTGCACCTCGGTGTCGACCGCCGCCGCCAGTTCCTTCACCGCAAGCGCACAGGCCATCGCGTCGGGATCGGGATTTGGGTGCATCAGGGCCGCAACCTCGTCGTCGGTTTTCCGGAGGACTCCCAGGAAGGTCTCGCCCTTCGTCCGTCTGAGCCGGCGGATCGCCGCCCACAGGACGAACAGGAGAACGACCAGCGCGACTGCCACGCCGGCGGCGAGTTCTGGGTTCGAGCGGAGGATCGACACCGCCTCCTCGTATCGCGAGGCGAGTGGCGTCCTCCCGGCACCCGCACCCGGCATGTGATGTCCGGTGGCTGCCCGGACCCATGAAGCTTCCCTTGTCGTGTCGAGCCGTCAATGCGTCCGGTAGGATGCGACTGCTGCCCGGTATCCCTCCCGGAACGTCGGAAAGTCGAACCGGTACCCAAGCGAACGCAGCCTGTCGTTCGAACACCGTTTCGAGGGGCGGCCTCCGTCGGTGCGTTCGTCGGCCGACTGCTTCGGTGGCTCGGGCTCTCCGCAGGCGTCAGCGAGCCAGTCCGCAAACGTCCACCGGTCGACCGGTTCGTCGTCGACCACGTTTACGACCTCGCCGCTCGTGGCCGGCAGCTCCAGAAGGTTCGCGATCGCACCCGCCGCGTCGGAACGGTGACAGAGATTGAGATAGCCCGGCGGTACCGGCCCCTCGAGGTAGCGCTCGAGGCGGTACCGGTCCGGGCCGTAGAGCCCCCCGAGACGTGCGACGGTCCCGGCCATCCCCGCCGACCGGGCCCCCTCGAGACCGAGCTGCTCGGCCTTCGCGAGGATTCGCTGCCGGTCAGTCGCCGCGTCGAGCGCCGTCTCCTCGTCGACCCAGTCGCCACCACGGTCCCCGTAGACGCCCGTGCTCGAGGTGTAGACGTACCGGTCCGGAGACGAGGATCGCTCGCCGAAGGCAGCGAGTGCCCGCCGCTGCCCCTCGACGTACGTCGCCCGCGCCGCCGCTGGATCGCGACTGCCGGCACTCACAGTGAAGACGACGGTGTCGACCGCCGGAACCGCAGTCAGGCTCGCGGGCTCGGTGACGTCCGCCTGGACCGGCACGAGGCCGGCAGCTTCGACGGCATCGAGCCCGCTCCGGGAGCGGCGAACGCCGAACACCTCCGCATCCGAGAGCCGTCGCCCGAGCGCGAGGCCGACGTAGCCACACCCGAGGATCGCGACCCGCATGATTACCTCGACCCGGCGGCGATTGCGTGGTGGAGCAATGCATACTCCTCGAGGTCCATCGGGAACCGACCCTCGATCTTCTGCTGGATCTCCTTCGGATCGAGTTCGCCGTCGACGGCCCCGGCGAGCCGCTCGACGTCCAGCACGGCCGTCGTCATCCCCATCAGGAGGAGTTCCCGGGCCTCGGTGGCGATCGTCGCCGCGTCCGGGCGATCCGGAGCGAGGGCCAGGATCGACGCCGCTTCCGTCAGGGTAATGATTCCCGGTTCACCCTCGCGAACCGCACTGATCGCGTCCTCGTCGAGGTCTGTCGGGCCGCCATCAGCGTGAGCCTCCAGGGTCTCCCGGAGGACCCGCCCGTAGTCCGCGAGGAGGGCCTGGGGTGAGGTCTCGCCGGCGTCGGGAAACGCACTTCGAATCATGTATGCGGCGTTCGCCGTCCGGCTACAAGACAGTATCACTTCGCGGGCGGCTCGCTCGGCCAGGGCCACCCGGCGGAGGTTTCGTTCTGCTCACCGTCGACGTCGCCGACACCGGCCGAGTACGGCGGCACGGCGACGCCGACCAGGGATTCGGTCTGGAAGGAGATCCGGCTGGCCTTGCCCAGGCGCTCTGGGTGTCCGTCCGCGTCGACGTCGACGGCGACCGTGGACCCGTCACGGATGTAGGCCAGTGCCGCACCAGGGTTGGCCGGCGTCCCCCGGGGAACGGTAACGGCGAACCGGGCGTACTCCCCGCGAACCTGTGTGTGCCAGGCATTGATCGTGGCGTGCCAGAGTCCCGGGCTCGGTGCGACGGGTAGGCCCGAAGGAAGCCGCGACCAGACCCGATCGGTGTGCTCCCGGAGGACCTCCATGCTCGCGTTCGCTATCATGTCGCCGAGACGGTCGGTAATCGCCGCTTCGATCCTGTCGCGGACGGGTGTCAGCGCCCGATCAGTCCGGGGCTGGGTGGGGCCCGAGGCGCCCGTCTCGAGGATCTCGTTGAGGGCCACCGCGCTCGCAACTGCGGTTCGATCCCGCCGGACAGGTCCGTCGATCCGATCTGGCCACCGCTTCGCGGCCGCATCGACGAGGTGGGGGACGATCCACCCATTCGAGACAGCAAAGGCCCGACTCCGGACAGTATCGTTTGTTCGGAGCGCCGACTGGAACACCTCCCGCCACTCGTGCGTGACCCCGATGCCAGTGCGCTCCATTGTCCGTCCGTAGCGTGCCGCGACGACGTCTAATGCGGCCTTCGTCTCCGCACGAAGGGCGGCGACCTCGGCGGACTCGTCGAACGAGGACTCCTTCCCGACCCGGTAAGCCGCGTCCAGTATCTCGGCGCCCGTTCGCAGGCGAACGTGTGTGGGCCCGAACACCTCCTTCAGGATGGCATCCGCGAAGTCGCCGTAGGGAACGTGGACGACGTTGAAATTCCGTACCACGAGGGGGTGAAGCGACTCGTCGGGGCCGAGGGCCGGTACCTCCGCTCGCGTCGTCTTGCTCGTCGTCAGGTAGGAGGGGGCCGCGTGGACGCGCATCTCGACGGCGGCAGCAGGGACCGCCTCGAAGTCGTCCCGGCGCTCGTAGCTCTCCTGGAGGGTCTCAACCGAGACGTTCTCGCGATCCCGGAGTTTGCTAGTGAACGAGGCAAGACCCTCGTTCCGACGCGTGACTCGGTCGCGCATTCGTGCCAGAACGAGCCTGACGTACCGCTTCCGGAGACCGATCAGGGCCCGGTGTGCGACGTTCTCGTATCGCGCGGGAACGCCCACCAACCGACTGCTTCTGTTCCGCAACTTCTCCAGGAGCGCGTTGGCTGGTCTGGCCTGGAAGGTCGCGACCTTTCCCCGGGTCGTGTTCACGTGAACGTCGCGGACCGTCTCCCGAAGTGTCGCGACGTTCGTGTAGATCCACTGGAAGAGCGGACCTGGCCACTCGCCTTCGACTTGCACAGTGCGCTCGACGTCGTTTCCGAGTGCCGCGTTGTATGCCACCTCGGCAACACCGTCCTCTCCCGGCAGGAGTGCCTCTTCTGCCTTCTCCCTGAGGTCGGCGAGGTTTGGACCGTCGAATGGGCCGTCGGGTTCGTGGACGACCTCGACGGGGGCCGGCGGCGCAGGACCATTCCAGTGGAACCCCTCCAGCCGGAGGGCCACCTGGACTGTCTCGGTCGCCGACTCCCGACGCCGCACGGTTTGCCCCCCACACCGCCAGGTCCGACGGTTCGTCCGCGTAATTTCCACCCGCCTCGGGTAGGCCTCCAGCAGGTGCCAGTCCCCGTCAGTGGGTGGTGCCGCCCCCTTCCGTGCTGGCTCCACGTCGACCACCTCGTCGCTGATATTCGAGATCCGCGAACACTCATCGCCTGGTGGGGTCGGCCAGCCCGGTTCCCCGCCGGTCCGGTTCCCCTCGGTCACCCGCAACCGGACGTCGGCCGTGAAGATTGCGTCGATGGACCCGTTGAAGTTGCCGAGGAGGTCGTAGAACGCACGATCTGCGGTGGTGTTGACCCCGACGGTCGTCGACTGCGAGGGGTCGGGCGGGGACGAGCCACTGGAAGACCGCGCGAGGACCCGGCCGATCTGGGCCCGGCCGATCCGGATCGCGCGCCGGACGCGCTGGAGTCTCTCGAGGGTGTCCTGTGCCTCCGCGCCGAGGACGTCAACGATCGCCGTTTTCAGCGTCGTCAGCGCGTGCACCCGCTTGCCAACGGGATCGCTCCGACCGAAGACCCGCTGCTGCGTTCGCAACACGGCACCGTTTGCCAGCAGCGACAGGTGGCGATTCGCGAGGACGTTCTGTATGGGTAACCCGCCGTACTGGGCGTAGCCGCGAGCCCAGGTGAGGCCATAGAGTTTCGCCGTCAGGCGGCGACCAAGCCCCGGCTGCAGGGGGCTCCCGTCGAGGCGCCGCTGGTAGCTTCGGACCCGGTCGTGGACGGGCAGGACCGGGACCGGCACCACGACCGTCGGATCGATCCGTTTGCGGGCGACGACCCGACCGTCCCGACGGGCCGTCAGGGTGACGTTGCCGACGGACGCCCGCAAGGAGGTGCCGTTGGGCCCGGCCGGCTCGACGGTCATCCGCTCTATCGCCCGTCCGAGGGAGGCCGGCGTCTCCGTCGGGGGGAGCGACGCGTTCAGTTCGAGGCCCCGACGATCGGTTTCGATCCGTGACAGGTGGTCCCGGACCGTCGCGTAGATGCGGACCTGCAGTGCATCACGGAATGGCTCGTCATCGTCGAGGACCCGACCGAAGGTGGTGTTGGCAGGCCTGAGGACCGGCCCGCGAGCCGAGCGGCGTGCCCCCCGGTCGACCCCCTCCTCGACCGCCCCGCGTGTCTGGGCAGTCAGACGGTCCATGGCGACGTCGACGTCCGGCGGTCCCAGGTCGGCAGAGTTGTTCAGCGCCGGAGCGAGGGTGGCACTACTCGCGAGGAGCAACACGCCGACGAGTGCGAATGGGATCCGGGCCCGATCGGTCACGCCTCCCACCCCCTCACGATCAACCGGGCGCGGCCGGCCCGAACTGCGGCCGCCGCCGCGGCCGGCGAGTCGAACTGCTGTCGCATGTCCCGTGCAAAGACCTCGGTGAGTCCCGCCACGAGTGCCCGGTTCACCTCGGCCACGGCGCCGCCACGGAGCTGTCCGGCCACGTCGAGGTCGAGACCGGCGAGGAGTCGCCGATATCGGTTGATCGCAAGCCCCCGGTCCAGGCCCCCACTCTGAACCGCCAGCGCCATTCGGCGGGCAGGGTAGAGCCCACGAACCGTCGCATTGGCCACCACGGCAGCCACCGCCTCGTACCCGCCGCTGGCTACGCGTCGCGTCGCCGGCTGGACCGACGCCACGGGGGCGGGGACGTCCAGGGTGGCGACCATGACGTCTCTGTCTGGCGGCGTCGGACCCACCGTCAGACTCCCCCCGAGGGGCGCACCCGTGTAGGGTTGCCACTGCGCCTCAACCTGCGTCCGGGCGTCGAACCAGCGGAGGATTTCCCGCGTCCGGTTCGCGAGGGCCCGCCGATACTCTTCGTATTCACCGGCGCCGTCCGCCGGTTCGAAGGTTGCGGTACTCACGGCAGCGTCTGCGAGCAGGTTCGCGACGGTGCCGTTGGCCCGCCGCACTTCCGAGAGCGTGGTTTCCGTGCCGTTTTGCAACTCGACGACCACCGCAGCCCGATACTCGACGTCTGCCGTCGCGGTGCCGAGCGTGGACGCCACACTGCCGACGTCGGTGTCGGGTGCCGGCGAGGCCGGGACGGTGAGCGTCGCAACGGCAGCCGAGACGAGCAGGAGGAACACCGCGACGTCGAGAACGGTGCTGATCCCTCGCATCACCAGACCTCCACCTCGAGGTGCCCCGGGACGAGCACGCCAGGAGCCTGCGCGACGGTCACCGACCGATCGGCCCGTTCGGCCCGGTCCGGGGGCTCCGGTCCGAGGTGTCGGCGCCCGGTCGGCGTCTCGAGGGTGACGTTCACCTGCCAGCCTGCAGGAACTGACTCTCCGACATCGAGGGCGGTCGGGTGAAGGACGCCGTCAGTCGTCGCGTCCAGCCGGACCTCCTGGAGGACGGCCGCCGGGTCGGGAGAACCGGTCGGATCCGGGACGGGTACCGCACCGGCGAAGGCCGCGAGGCCGACGCCGACCGCGAAGACGGCCGCTAGAGCCGCGAGTGGCTCGGTTCCGGCCCTAGCCGACGAGTGTCGCATCGACCTCCCCCCACGAGACCCGGCGAACGCGCAACCGGTCCGGCGCCGGCCGGAACCGCGGGAGCCGCTCGTTGGCGCGTCGGAGTGCGCGCCGAAAGGCCTCGCGCGATTCGAAGACGGCACCGACAGCACGGCCGCGGAGGACCGCTTCCAGTCGAGCGCTATCAACCGGCGTAATCGGGCCGAACGCGAGCGAAGCGTGGGCCACGCCGGCCCGGGTCTTCACGGCGATCCGCGAGGAACCAAGACGGAGTTCGTCGGCGTCGAGGGTGACTCTCTCGCTCGCAAGATAGGGGCTCGTGGCGACCTCGTCGATCGCATCTGCCACCCGTGCGGCTCCCGAGGGAGTGCCCGACGTGAGGGGGATTGCGGTCGCGAGGACCGCGAGCGAGGCCGCTCCGAGACCGAGCCAGACGTACCAGGCGTCCACTGGCGCGTCGAACATAGGGGGTCTGGTCCCGGACTGGCACATAAACCTCAGGCCACGGTCGACGCGAGGGCGTAGGAGACTAACATCGTCGTCGTCGCGAGCAGGAGTGTGCGTCCAACGCGGTGAGCCACGAGCGGGCCGTCGAGGCCCCGACGGAGACCGAGCGAGAGCGTGGCCAGGATCGCGGCCATCGCCAGTACGTAGCCGCCGACGACGAGGCCGAGCCAGGGGATCGGGTCAGCCCCGCCGGAGACGAAGGCCCGTTGGCCAGCCATCCCGTCGGCCAGCGCCACGGTCGCGCCCGCGACGAGCGGCCCGAACATCCCGGCCGTCGAGCGGAGCGTGCTGCAGACGGCATCGAGATTGTGCCTGGCCCGCTCCTGGACGGCTTCCAGGTCGGCGAGATGGTCCCCGAGTGCGACGAGAGCCTCGCCCGCGGGGGGCCCTTCCTCGGCCGCCCTGGCGAAGAGGGACGCGCTCCGCTGCAATCGGGGGCTGGGGACCGCGGCTGCGGCACCGTTTCGACCCAGGAGTGCCTCCCGTAATCCCGCACCGAGCAGCCGTTGCTGCCGCGCCGCCTCGTCCAGGACGGTCGCGATCTCGCCGTCGAGTTCTGCCGCCGTCTCACAGACCGCTACCTCCGCGGCCGCTCCGGCCGTGACCCGTCTACCGACGAGCGAAATCGCATCGCTGAGCCCGTCCTCGACCGCTCGGACACGTTCGTAGACGTCGACGGCCGGCCGGTAGCGGACGACGAGCCCGACGCCGAGCCCGTATCCGAGAGCCGCTACCGGGGCCGCCCAGCCCGGGTAGAGGAGTGAGGCGCCAAGCCAGCCGGCGACACCTGCGGAGATGCCGCCGATGGCGGCCAGTTCCCAACGATCTGGAACGGATGCATCGGCGAATTCGAGGCGGGGTGGCCTGAAGGCGACGGGACGACGCGCGAGTAGCCACGCGCTCGCGACGAGGAGGCCGAGCGGCAGGAGCAGATCGTACAGCAGGGCCACGCTGAGGGCCGTCACCGGGAGACCGGCCATCGAGGCGGCCGGCAGGAGCGAGACGAGGGCCGTCGGAAGGAGGACGCCAAACGCGTACAGCCCCATCGCTGGCCCACGAATATCGCTCGCGAAGGAGCGCATCGCCGACTCCGTCCCCTCGAGAACGGTGTCGAGAGCACGGTCGAGGAGGCGTTCTCGGTCGCCGTCGGGAGCCTCGCCTGCGGCTTCGACGAGCGAGACCCCCCGCCCGAGGGCCGGAAACCAGTCGGCCCACTCCGCCGCAAACGACCCCAGGCCAGACTCTGGGGAACCGCGGGCCCGGCGGACGTGACGACGGAGGTTCCGTGCCAGAGGGTTGTCGTCGCTCTCTGCGGCGAAGACTGCGGCGGCTTCGGGTGACGGCGCGAGTCGCATGCGGAGAACCGTCCGCGCGATCAGATCGGGGGCAGACCCAAGCGCGCTCGTCCGTCTGGCGGTCGCGAGAAGAACCGGCCCGCCGACGAGGGCCTGTGCGGCGAGGAGCCCAGCGGCGAGACAGCCAGCAGCCGCGCCGAGGCCGACGCCGACCGGAGCCAGGAGCCAGACCGTGGCCGCCAGCCCGCCGGCGACCAGGCCCAGCGTGCGGCTCGCCCGCGCCAGGACATCGGCACGGACGTCGGTCTCGAGGAATTCGAGCGATCGAACCAGATCCTCGTCCGGGTCCACTCCGACCGGGTACAGACGACCGAGCCACTCGATCGCCGCGAAGACTGTGCCGCTCCCCTTCACGGCTGGTCCCCCGGATCCCCGTCACTCGGCGGGCCAGTACAACCCGTCTTCGCTAGCGAGCGGAGCCGGTCGCGGCGTTCCTCGACGGCCGCCAGGACGTCCGCGTAGGTTTCCGAAGGCGCCGTGAGTGTCGCAAGGAGTTCGCTGTTGCCACGCCGGAGCCGGCCGGTCGGTTCCAGGCCGTTCCCGTCCCTGCCGAGGAGGTCGGCGAAGGACCCGGATCCGGAACGCACCTCCTCGACGGCGCGGACCCGTCGCGTCTTTCCCGCGACCGTGCCGTCGAACTCGAGAGAGACGACCGCGTCGGTCGCCGCGAACGACGACGCCGGCACACCGAGATCGTTCACGACGCGGTCCCGGACGGCCGCCCCGTCGGTCCCGTGAATCGTCCCCAGAACGGCCTCGCTGTTCGCGCCGACGCGCATCGCCTCGTAGAGGACGTCTGCCTCCCGACCACGGACTTCACCCACGACCAGGGCACCATCGCCGAGACGGAGCGCCGTCCGGAGCGCCTCGGCCGGGCCGATCTCGGATTCGCCGGCCGCCGCCCGCAGAGCCTGGACGTCCCGTCCCCTGGCCTGCAACGCCTGGACCGGGAGTTCCGGCGCGTCCTCGATGACGACGGTTCGGACACTCGCCGGGAGTTCCCAGAGCATCGCTCCGAGCAGGGTCGTCTTCCCCGCGCCGCGGGGTCCGGCCACGAGGATCGCACACCCGCGCCCCACCGCAACCGAAATGAGGCCCGCCGCCAGGGCCGACACGGTTCCGTTTGCGACGAGTGCCGCCAGCGTCCATGCGCGGCGATCGTGTGCCCGGAACGCGAAGGCCTCGCCGGGACTCGCTGGAGCGGTCACACCGGCCACCCGGACGCGCCGATCGGCGACAGTCGCCGTCGCGTCAAGCGTCGGTGTCGCCCGCGAGAAGGCCCTGCCGCTTGTCCGCCTGAACCGGGAGGCGAGTGCCCGGACTCCGCGGTCGGTGAGACGAACGTTCGTGACGACGGCATCGCCGTCCAGCGTGACCCGGATCGGATTCGCCGCCGCCGGTGCCGTGACGAAGACGTCACTCACCGGCGGATCCGCAAACAGGTCCGAGAGGAGGCCAAACCCGCGGGTGTGTTTCCGGAGGACTCTCGCGATGGGTTCGACGGGGGCCTCCGACCCTGCGACGGCCCTGACTGCGCGCCCCGGCGCGGCCACCCCCCGATCCGCGCCACCCTCAGCGAGGTACTCGTGGGCGCGATCGAGCGTCGAGAGGGCCGCCTGGTCGAGTTTCGACTCGAGCGGCTCGAGGACGTATCTGGGGAGGTCATCGGTGGTATAGAGGCGAGCGGTCCCGCCCGTCTCCAGGTCCCTGGCCCGGGTCAACGTCGCTGCCTCGGGGACGGCCGGATCGACCCGCCACCGGCTTACCGTCGGACCGGTGAAGGCGCGGTACCCTGCCGAGGTGTCGAAATCCGCGGCTGCCGCCACGAGACCGGTGGTCTCACCGAGGTCGCCGATGGCGTCGGCCCGGCCGTCGGCTTCCCTGGCGGCCGTGACCGGATCGCGGCGGGCCAGGGCTGCGACGCGTTCGTCGTGGAACGCCGCGGCCTCGCTGAACCGGCCAGCGGCCACGAGAAGCGACACGGTCGACTCACGGTAATCCCGTGCGAGACCGGTCCTCTCCGTCCGAACGCCCTCGACGTCCCGCCCGCCGAGTGCGTCGACGAGCGTCGCCCGACAGGCGGGACTACCGTCCAGATCGCCATCCCCAGGACACGAGTCGGCGTCGACGTGGAGGCGACCGGCTCGCAGATTCGGGTCGCACCCACAGGCCGAGGCCTCCTCGTCGGATCCAACGTCGAGGAGCGTTGCGAGGACGGCCATCCCTCAGGTCGCTCCCGACCTGGCAGCGGCCGGGCCGATCCGGACGACGCGGTCACCTCCCCGTTGCAGGAGGACGAGCCGGACGCGCAATCGGCCGCCCGCCCACCTGGCAAAGCCGTCGCCGACGGGCTCAATCTGGACAGCATCGAGCCGGCGCTCGGTCGTTCCCCCTCCCTCGACGCGCCACTGGACGACCGTCCGGTTGTCGAGGGGATGGGGTCGAACGGCGAGGTGTTCGAGCGCGGCCGTCCCCCAGGTTCCCCGAGGGAGGTCCAGCGTGAGGACGCGTCGGGCCCCGACGGCCGATTCCGCGACGGCGTCGTTGCGCTCGACTAGCGACCGCGCGGCCGTCTCCACGCGGTCGACAGCGCCCGCTACCCGGGCATCGGCGTGGGACACGCGAACGGTTTCCATGGCGGGCACAGATACGGCGAGGAGGGCCGCCCCGACGGCGACCGCCAGCACGACCCTGATCACAGCCGTTCGCGGATCCGCGCCAGGAATCCGGCGTCGCTGTGCCCCCGATCGGACACGGGCCCTCCACGGCGAGACGACGGCCCGTCATCGTGGGGCTGTGACTCCATCCGGTGGGGCCGCTCCGACTCCGTCCGGTGGGCCGGCTCGGGGACCCGTCGGTCGTCAACTTGCTGACCGGGATCGAATACGGGGTGGGCCTCCTCGGCTCGAGCCCGGTTCGTGCCTGTGGATCCCACCGAATGCCGACCATCGCCAGCGTCACGACCGGCGTCGCGACCGCATCTCGGACACCGCTCGCTCCCCGGATCAGTGTCGACACCCCGGGCGTCGGCCGAGGCACCACCAGCCCGGGAGGGGTGGGTGTCGTCCGTTTCCTGCGGTCGGTCGTGAGGGGGATTCCCGCATCGATCCTCGTCAGTCGCACTGGCCTCCCCGGCGGTCGGCTCCGCAGGACCGAGGTCCCGGAGTCCGGCGGCCCCCGGCGTCGCCCGAGCGGAGCCATCGGTTGCGATCCGATCGGACGAGAACTCCGCCGCCGCAGCCCCACCCCCCGGGGACCTCGGTGCTCCGTCCGCTGCCGACTGGGCTCGTTCGGCCTTGGCCATCGCCGAGGCCGCGGTCTCCTCGACGTCCTCGTTGATCGATCGCACCTCACCGACGTATCCCCGCAGTGCCTGGGTCGCGGCGTCGAGGTCAGCCACCTCGTCCTCCAGGCGGCCCAGCCGGTCCTCCAGATCGGCGACCTGCTCCGCCGTCGCGGCCCCCTCGGCCACCGCCTCGAGGTCGGTCTCGCCGTCAGTCAGCGCCCGTTCGACCGTCGCGAGTCGGTCCTCGAACTGCCGGTCCATGCGCCGGCCTGGTCCCGTCCTCGTTGAAAAGCGTTTGCACGAACGCCGTGAACCCAATGCCCAACGATTAAGAGTCGGCCTACCGACCACTCGCCTATGAAGGTCGTCCTGGTTGGTGTCGGGCAGGCCGGGGGTAAGGTCACCCAGGCCCTGGCCCAGTTCGATTACGAAATGGGGTTCGGGGCCGTACAGGGGGCCTTCGCCGTCAACACGGCGGAGGCCGACCTCCAGAACCTCGACCTCGACACCATGCTCATCGGCCGTGACCGCGTCAAGGGTCACGGCGTCGGGGGCGACAACGAGCTCGGGGCGGAGATCATGCAGGACGAAGCGACAGAGGTAATGGACGCTCTCGATGGTCGCGTCACCTCGGAGGTCGAGGCCGTCCTGATCGTCGCGGGCCTCGGCGGCGGCACCGGCAGCGGCGGGGCCCCCGCCCTCTCCCGGGAACTGCGCCGCATCTACGAGGTCCCGGTCTACACGCTGGGCATCCTCCCCGGCCGGAACGAGGGAGCGATCTACCAGGCCAACGCCGGCCGCTCGCTCAAGACCGTCGTGCGGGAGTCAGACGCCGCCATCCTCATCGACAACGACGCCTGGCACGAGCAGGGGCAGTCCGTCGAGGAGGGCTTCAAAGCCATCAATGACGAGATCGCCCGGCGGGTGGGGCTGATGCTCGCCGCCGGGGAGGCCATCGAGGGGGTCGGGGAGAGTGTCGTCGATTCCAGCGAGATCATCAATACGCTCCAGGGTGGCGGGATCGCCTCGCTGGGCTACGCCAGTGCCGAGGCCGCCGAGGACGCCGGCGACAACCTCAACACGATCACCAGCCTCACCCGGAACGCCCTCCTGACCGGTATGAGCCTGCCCAACGCCGTCAAGGCCGAGGCGGCCCTCCTGGTGATCGCCGGGCACCCCGAGCGCATCTCCCGGAAGGGCGTCGAACGCGCCCGGAAGTGGCTCGAGGACGAGACCGGGTCCCTCCAGGTACGCGGGGGCGACTTTCCCCTGGAGAGCGACCGGCTCGCCGCACTCGTTCTCGTCGGTGGCGTCGAGCGCTCCCAGCGGATCGAGGAGTTCATGGAGCGCGCTCGCGAGGCGGCGGCCGCCAGCGACGACAACCAGGTCGAGGCCGATGAAGCCTTCGAGAACGACGACCTGGAGGATCTTTTCTAGA